>DYJG01000477.1 GCA_020723225.1 Desulfobacca acetoxidans
GGCGCAGAGGCCGCAGAGAATGTCAACCGCGGTTAATTAAGTCGCTCAGTATAAAAAGGGCGGCGAAATGCGCGCCGCCCTTTAATCTTCAACTAAGAAGTTACTTAAGGAACCACGTTAACTTTCAAGACTTCCTTCCCACCGCCATTGGAAACCACTTCCACCACCGGCGGGGGGTTCCCCACCACGGGGAAAACCGTAGGCGTGCCGCTGGTCGGCGCTGGTGGCGATGATGGTTTCCGTGCCCCAGGGATGGTGCAAAAAGTAGATCCCCGGAGTGGAGAACTTTTGGGCCACCAATCGGATACGGAAAAAGACCACTGCGGTGTCCGGGTTTCCCGGAACCAGGTAAGTGGCTTCCAAGCCGAATATCAACCGGACGCTGCCAAATTTGCTTTGGACTCGGGTGTGGGCAAACCAGTAAAAGGCCTCGGTCCCGAAACCCAGGCCCATGCTCAGGGGATCCCCGATGATGGGCGCATCGAAGATCATGGTGGGAGGAGTTGGAATGACCAACGCCCCCCCGGCAGTGCCGACGGGCGGCTGGGGCAATTCCACCATCACCCCGTTGGAGTCTTTATAATACATGGGGAACCCGGGGAAAGTCGGCACCCCGTCAACGGGGTTGGGTGGTCCCACGGCCACAATATTTGCAAATGCGGCCTGGGCAAAAAAGATGGTCAATAAAACCGTTAACAGGGTTAATTTGCGCCTACAGATCGGTTGCATGGTTCACCTCCGAATTTAAAGTTAAAAACAAGGGTTCATAATGAGGTGATAGAAGAGCTACTAAGCAGAGTGGCTAATTAGAGTAGTAGAATCATTAGTTCCCTTATTCCTGGTTAATATTTTAGGTATCCATACTTTTATGCACCATAGGCATAATTACCTAATTTCTCTAGGCATAATTACCTATTTTATTACTAGGCATTTTGTCTGTTGCAGAGAAGCCACTCCCGATACCCGAGCTGCCCGCCCGGCATGAAAACTCTTGCTTTTCTCCGGATAATGCGGTATACATATTTGTAATCGATGGGTGCGGGCGGGCGGCAATCACGTCTAACTGGTTGGCTTCACTTAAAATAAATATATTATAGGAAAGCCGCTCCCGCCGCGGCCAAAGGCCGCGGGGAAGGGAGCAGCGTTTTGGCTTTTTGACGACACCACCTTTAAAACCAACAACCGTCAACACTTCCTTGTCTTTTCCGGAATCCGGTTCCGGCTCTGATAAATCCGTTACAGGAATCCCCATGAACTCCGCCGGGATCAACGCCCTGGTGCAACCGCATCTCGCCCAAATCACGCCTTATCAGGCCGGCAAACCCCTGGAGGAATTGGCCCGGGAGATGGGCCTCACCGACGCCATCAAGCTGGCCTCCAACGAAAATCCCCTGGGCCCGTCGCCTTTGGCCGTGGCTGCGATCCGGGAAAACCTGGACACCCTGCACCGCTATCCGGACAGCCACGCCTATTACCTCAAGGAAGACTTGGGCCGCCACCTGAGGCTGAACCCCAGCCAGTTAATTCTGGGGAACGGCTCCGACGAAGTACTGGATTTCCTGGTCCGGGCCCTGGTTCCCCCCGGCGGCGAAGTGCTCAGCACCAACCACACTTTTTTAATGTACGGCTTACTCACCCAGGCCGTGGGGGGAGTCTTTAAGGAAGTGCCTTTGCGGGATCTGCGGGTGGACCTCCCGGCCCTGGCCCGGGCCGTGACTGATCAGACCCGGCTCATCCTCATCAATAATCCCAACAATCCCACCGGCACCGCGTTTTTGCGGCGCGAGTGGGAGGATTTCCTCGCGTCCCTGCCTCCCCAGGTGACCGTGGTTCTGGATGAAGCCTATATCGATTTCGCGGATGATCCACAAGTGCCCCAAAGCCTTGATTATATTGCCGAAGACCGGCTCCTGGTGGGCCTGCGCACCTTCTCCAAGGCCTACGGCCTGGCCGGGCTGCGCATCGGCTACGGCTTCGGCCCCAGTCTGCTGATGGATTACCTGAACCGGCTGCGGCTGCCCTTCAACGTCAACCGGCTGGCCCAGGTTGCGGCCCGGGCGGCCCTGACGGACCGGTTGTTTCTGGAGCGCACCAAAGCGGTGGTGTTCGAGGGCCGGGCCTTCATCTGCCGGGAGTTGGAGCGCCTGGGCTTGAGTTATACGCCGTCCCAGACCAATTATATCCTCATCCGGGTGGACCGCCCGGCCACGGCGGTCTATCAGGCCATGCTTAGGCAAGGGGTGATTATCCGGGCCATGGAGGAATACGGCTTTCCCGGGCACGTCCGGGTGAACGTGGGCTTGCCCGCAGAGAACCAGCGGTTTATTGATTCCCTGGCCAGGGTCATGGGGTTGAATGACTGAGCCCCGGCTGATCATCACCATCGACGGGCCCGCGGGCGCGGGCAAAAGCACGGTGGCGCAGATGTTGGCCGCGGCCCTGGGTTATCTCTACGTGGACAGCGGCGCGCTCTACCGGTTGGTGGGGTGGCAGGCCGCGGAGAATCACCTGGACCTGGACGACGCCCCGGCCTTGAGCGCCTTTCTGGCAAGGTTGCAGCCGGAGGTGGCCGCGGATGCCCAGGGCTTCCACCTGTTTTTAAACAGCCGGGAAATTTCCCAGGTCCTCCGGGAACCCCGGGTGAGCCGGGAGGCTTCCCGGGTGGCGGTCCTGCCGCCGGTGCGCGAGTGGGTCACCGCCAGGTTGCGGCATCTGGCCGCAAACGGCGGGGGGGTGGCCGAAGGCCG
>DYJG01000478.1 GCA_020723225.1 Desulfobacca acetoxidans
TCAAAAGCCTCTTTGCTTTTTCGGCACAGGCGAGACGCCTGTGCCACCAGGTTTATTTGTTTTTCCAAGCGCAGCAAAGAATTAAGGAATTGGTGGGCAGTGTCCACCCTACATTTTGACTAACCCCTAACCCCTGACCCCTGGCCCCTGGCCCCTGGCCCCTGGCCCCTGCTCACTGACCACTGGCCACTGGCCACTCCCCCCTCCCCTACCCCATCAGCTCCTTGATGCGTTCCCGGTGGGTTTTTAGTTTGGCGAGTTTTTCGCCCCAGGACTGGAGGCGTTCTTTTTCCTTTTGCACCACTTCCGCCGGGGCCTTGGCCAGGAAGTCCTCGTTGGCCAGTTTGCGTTGGGCCTGGGCCAGTTCCTTGCCGATCTTTTCGATTTCCTTGGCCAGGCGGCGGTCTTCTTCGGTGAAATCGATGACTCCGGTTAAGGGCATGAAGATTTCCACCCCGTCCACCACGGCCTTGGCTGCAGCCGCGGGGATGGCCGCGGCATCGGTATTCAGCTCCTTGAGGCGGGAGAGCAGCATCAGGGACTGGCGGTGGCGCTCCAGGGCGGCCTGGGAGGAGGCCTGGCCGATGCGCAGGTAGACCTCCACCTGGGACGCCGGCGGCACGTTCATCTCTCCCCGGAGGTTGCGGATGGCGGTGATGGTCTCCATCACCAGGCGCAGTTCCTCTTCCGCCCCCGGATTGAGGAGGCTGTCGTCGGCTTCCGGGTAGGCCGCGGCCATGATGCTGCCGGAGGCGCCGGGGAGCTTCTGCCAGATTTCTTCGGTGATAAACGGCATGAAGGGGTGGAGCAGCCGCAGGATGGCGCTCAGCACCCGGAGCAGGACTTCCTGGCAGTGGCGCCGGGCCCCGGGGTCTTCCTTGTCGTTGAGGCGGGGCTTGATGAGCTCCAGGTACCAGTCGCAGAATTCGTGCCAGATGAACTGGTAGAGCACACTGGCCGCCTGGTCGAACTCGTAGGCGTCCAGCCGGGCCGCGACTTCCCGGCTCACCTGCTGGAGGCGGCTCATAATCCAGGCCTCCACCGGGGGCAGTGGCCTGGGTTCGGAGGCTGCGGCGGAGTCGTAGTCCTCCAGGTTCATGAGAGTGAACCGGCAGGCGTTCCACACCTTGTTGGCGAAATTGCGGTAGCCGGAGATGCGCTCCTCAGACAGGCGGATGTCCCGGCCCATGGCGGCGAACGCGGCCAGGGAGAAGCGGAAGGCGTCGGTGCCGTAGGCGGCCATCAGGTCCAGGGGGTCGATGACGTTCCCTTTGGACTTGCTCATCTTCTGGCCTTCCGGGTCCCGGACCAGGGCGTGGATATAGACTTCGTGAAAGGGGACCTCGCCCATAAAATGAATCCCCATCATCATCATCCGGGCCACCCAGAAAAAGAGGATGTCGAACGCGGTGACCAGGACGGTGGTGGGGTAAAAGAGCTTCAGTTCCGGGGTTTGGTCCGGCCAGCCCAAAGTGGAGAAGGGCCACAGGGCCGAAGAAAACCAGGTGTCCAGGACGTCCGTTTCCTGAACCAGATGGGCGCCGCCGCAACCGGGGCATTGGTCCGGGTCTTCCCGGCTGACTATGACCTTGCCGCAGTCCTTGCAGGTCCAGGCCGGGATGCGGTGGCCCCACCAGATCTGCCTGGAGATGCACCAATCCCGGATATTGGTCATCCAGTCGTAGTAGCTCTTCTCCCAACTGGGGGGGATGACCTTGGTGCGGCCGTCCCGGACCGCCTGGAGCGCGGCCTCCGCCAGGGGCTTGACGGCCACGAACCACTGCTTGGAGATCAGCGGCTCCACCACGGTGCGGCAGCGGTAGCAATGGCCCACGGGCACGTGGTAGCGCTCCTTTTTTTCCAGGAGACCGTCGCTTTTCAGGTCCTTGACGATCTTCTCCCGGCAACCGAAGCGGTCCATCCCCCGGTACTTGCCGGCTTCCCCGGTCATCAGCCCTTCCTCGTCAATGACCTTGATAGCGGGCAGATTATGGCGCCGGGCGACTTCAAAGTCGTTGAGGTCGTGGGCCGGGGTGATCTTCAAGGCCCCGGTGCCGAACTCTAGCGACACGTAGGGGTCGGTGATCACCGGGATCTCCCGGCCCAAGACCGGGAGGCGCACGGTCGCGTCGTGATAGGCCAGATAGCGCTTATCCTCGGGATTAACCGCCACCGCGGTGTCTCCCAGCAGCGTCTCCGGCCGGGTGGTGGCCACGGTGAGGGAGCCTTCCCGACCCACCAGGGGATACTTGATGTAATAGAGGTAGCCGTCGTGGGGGTCGTGCTCCACCTCCAAGTCGGCCAGGGCGGTGAGGCAGCGGGGGCACCAATTGATGATGTAGTCGTCTTTGTAGATCAGGCCCTCTTCATAGAGGCGGACGAAAACCTCCCGCACAGCCCTGGATAGGCCTTCGTCCAGGGTGAAACGCTCCCGGGACCAATCGCAGGAGCAGCCCAGGCGTTTGAGCTGGTTGATGATGGTGCCGCCGGATTCCGCCTTCCATTGCCAGACGCGCTCGATGAAGGCTTCCCGGCCCAGGGAGTGGCGGTTGACGCCGTCGGCTGCGAGCATGCGCTCCACCACGTTTTGGGTGGCGATGCCGGCGTGGTCGGTGCCCGGCATCCACAGGGCGTCAAAACCCCGCATGCGCTTGGAGCGGACCAGGATGTCCTGGAGGGTGTTATTCAGGGCATGGCCCATGTGCAGGGAGCCGGTAATATTGGGAGGGGGGATGACGATGCA
>DYJG01000479.1 GCA_020723225.1 Desulfobacca acetoxidans
ATCAGGGGTCAGGGATCAGGGGTCAGGGGTCAGGGGTCAGGGGTCAGCAAAGAACTATAGCATTCAGCATTCTGCCAAAGGTTTTTCCTATTATTCCTTCTCCCACCAGGGCTTATCATTACCCACAGGTATTTTAACCGTTGGCACAGCCTTTTCAGGCTGTGCTGGAAAGCCTGCACAGGCTAGAAAGCCTGTGCCACCATAATTTATCACGATTTGAAGGCTCCGAAGCAACTGATCACTGGCTACTGGCTACTGGCTACTGCTCACTGCAACAGGACATGTCCCAAGACTGGGCCGGGTCTCCGGCTCTCAGCCTGATGATTTCCCGTAACGATTATAAGCATTTGTTCGCTTCGAGCCTTGGCCGCGCCTTTGCACTGACGAACCTGGGGCCTTAAATAAAGGCCCCGGGACTTCTTCGGTGAAAGAAAAGACCCGGGATTGCGGTTCCCCGGGGAGCGAGGCCTTGATAATCATGGCGGGGGCGGGCGGATCGCCGGCAGGGTGCGGTTGCCGTTGGTTCGGCGGCGGTGAGGAGCCGCTGGACCGGGCTTTGGTGGCCGGGTTGATGCTGGACGCAGCCCTGGGGACCTCGCCCTGGCCCCCGGATCCCCAGGCCCGGAGCCGGCGCCTGAAAGGAATGGTGCAGGAGGCCCTGTTGACGCATCTGTCCGGCCGCATCTCCCTGGACCGCTTCCGGGGCCTGATCGTCACCCTGGACCGCTCTTTTTCCTTCTATCTTCCCCTGATTTCGTCCCTGTTGCCTCGTCCGCCGGAAAAACCGGGGGGTTCCGAAACCGCGGCTCCGGGAGCGAAAAACGCTTTCGCCGATGGCCGCGGGGTGAAGGGGGATCGTTTGGAAGAGGCCTTGGGCAGATTACAGGATATCCTCCCCCGGCGGCCCCGGAGCAAACTGACCGGACCCAAGCTGCTGGATTTTTTGAGCGCCACCGGGGGCGCCTGGTTTAAGCTGCGGGATTTCCAGGAGCATTTCGCCATGGACCGGAAGACCGCATGGGAGTATGTGCGGAAATTTCTTGAGGCCGGACTTTTAATCCACAATGGCGGGAAAGCCGCGAGCGTGCGCTACGGCCTGGCCGAAGGATTTCTGAAGGTTCGGGCCGGAGCCGTGCGCCGGGACGCGGCTCGGGCCCTGGCCGGGCTCCCCTCCCCTCTCGCCTCCCGGGTGGCGGATCGGCTGATCCGGAGCGGCGGCGAACCCTTCTGGGAAGAAGAATTACGCCGCGTCCTCCCTGCCGGCCATTTCCGGGCAGTTCTCCAGCAACTCACCGGCCCGCAAGGCCTACTGGAGGCAGCGAGCGCCGGGGAGGTGGGCGGCCGCCTGGTGCGGCTGGCGCCGCGTTGGCTACAGCCTTGATTTAACGAAAATCTAGCTTGCTCATCGGCCGTAAGATGATAAGATACCTAACCATAGTTTGAATGCCTTTTGCTGCGCCGATTTCTGCAGGACCAACAGCCGCTGCAATCTGATAATCAACATATTTTCCGATTTAGAAACGTGCTAAGGTAGCTTCCTGAGGCCGCCGGAAATCCGGCAGCAGGGCCGAAGAAAGAGGTTTTGGAAAATATCGGAAATAGAGGCTTTTGCAAAATGTATGTTTGATCCTTATTCTCTCTGCGTATTCTCTGCGTCCTCCGCGTCTCTGCGCTGAAAAAAAGGAGAATTTACCGCAGAGACGCAGAGAGCGCAGAGTAAAGATACGCAGAGTAAAGACTTTTGCATAAGGTTCGGAAATTGGGAGAACTTAAGCCGTGAATAATGATTTGCCCGAGAAAATGTCCCCGGAGATGTGCGCCGGAACTATCTTTGAGATTTGCGGCACCCGCCTGGAGCCGGAGACGGCCGCGGAATTGTGGCCCCGGATCATCCAGCATAAATGGCTGATGTCCGAAAAACTGGGCCGGGACATGGGTATTAAGGTCGCGTGCATCGATTTTCTGGAGAACATGGAGCAGGCCCGGGAGGAATACCTGGCCTACCAGCAGCATGATGTCCTCAATGAGATGGGGGCCTTGGCCATCAGCCCGGAGGTCTGGGACACTATTTCAGATTCCCAGCCCCCGAAGCAGATCGTGCAGAAAAGGATCATCCTGCCGCTCACCCGGCGGGACCTTTCCAAAAAACACGGGGTGGTGCCGCCCAAGGCCATTATCTTCTTCGGGCCTCCGGGCACCGGCAAGACGCATTTTGCCAAGGCCATCGCCGGCGCCCTGTCCTGGTGGTTCATCGAGATCGCGCCCAGCATGCTGATGGCGGAAGGCGCGGACAAGCTGGGGGCCAACCTGCGCAAGATCATGGAGAAGGCCCGGACCCTGCAGGACGCGGTGATCTTTATCGACGAGTTCGAGGAGATCGCGGGCAGCCGGGATGAGGCCTCCCGGGTGGATAAATCCATTACCAACGAATTTCTGAAACAGGTGCCGCTGTTTAAAAGCGAGGCCAAAAACGCCCTCTTAGTCTGCGCCACCAATTACATCCGGCAGCTCGACGCGGCCCTGCTGCGGCCCGGGCGGTTCGACTGCATCATTCCGGTGGGGACCCTGAACGAAGACGAGCGGGCCAATATCCTGGCGCACTACCTGGGGAAATTGAACACCGGGGAGGTGGACCTGAACCGCATCGTCAAGATGACGGCCCGTTTCACCCCCGCGGACATGGAATACCTCTTCCAGCAGGTGGCCCAATTCGCGTTCG
>DYJG01000004.1 GCA_020723225.1 Desulfobacca acetoxidans
ACGCACCTTGTCGGCGCCCAGGAGGAAGATCGCAGGATTTCCCAGATTTTCCGGAGTGGAGACGAGGGCCAGGATGCCCCCCACCTGGGCCATGGCCTCAATGATGAGCACCCCCGGCATGATGGGCCGGCCGGGAAAGTGGCCCTGGAAAAAGGGTTCGTTGATGGTGACGTTTTTCACGCCCACAATCCGTTTGCCCTCCTCCAGGGAGATGATGCGGTCCACCAGGAGAAACGGGTACCGATGGGGCAGGATGCGCTGGATCTCGTCCATATTCAGGGGGAGCTTGGTCATTCTCGGGGCTCCTCAACGGTGGTTGCGGCCAGTTCCGATACTCTTTTCTCCAGGTCTTTCAGTTTTTGATGGATTTCCGGCAACTTGGATAAGAGGTTCACAATCCGCAGACTTTCCATATGGGGCCGGGCCGGGGTCCAGGACACCGTCTGCCCCGGGGGGATGGAATGGCTGACCCCCGATTGGGCCGCCACCTGTACGCCGTCTCCCAGCTCGATATGGCCCGCCACCCCTGCCTGGCCTCCCAGGGCCACCCCTTTCCCCAGTTTGGTGGAGCCGGCCACCCCCACCTGGGCCACCAGGAAGGAGTGCTCCCCCACCGTGACATTGTGGGCCAGGTGCACCAGGTTGTCCATCTTGACTCCCCGCCCGATCCGGGTCTCACCCAGGGCGCCCCGGTCAATGGTGCAGTTGGCCCCGATCTCCACGTCGTCTTCGATGACCACGATGCCCAATTGGGGAATCTTGGTATGGCCCTCTTTGCCGGGCACAAAGCCGAAGCCGTCGGAGCCGATCACCGCGCCGCTGTGAATGATGGCCCGCTGTCCCACCAGGCACCGCTCCAGGATGGTGACATGGGGATAAAGGAGGCTGTCCGCGCCGATCTGCACCCGGTCCTGAAGGACGCAGCCGGGCATGATGGTCACCCGGTCTCCCAGGCGCACGCCGTTGCCGATGTAGGCCAGAGGCGCGATGGAGACGTCCTGGCCCAGTTCCACCTCCCGGCCCAGAAAGGCCAGGGGGCTGACGCCGGGCCAGCGGCTTAAGGGGGGCGCGAAGAGGGCGGCCGCCCGGGCATAGGCCAGGTAAGGCTGCTCCACAATGATCAAAGGCCGCGGCAGTTGGGCCTGATCCGGGCCGACGATGAAGGCCGCCGCCTGGCTCTGGGCCGCCAGGCGGGCAAAACGCTTCTGGGTAATAAAGGTAATGTCCCGGGGAGTGGCGCGGTCGATGGCGGCAATGCCTTGGATTTTCAGGTCAGCCGGACCCTGAAGTCTTCCGCCCAGAAGGGCCGCCAATTCTCCAAGGGTATATTCCACGGCGACACTATTAACGGAAGCGGCTGCGGACCTTTTCGGTGATGTCCATGGCGGGGGCCATGTACAGCAAACCTGAGCCGCGCCGGTCCAAGACTATCTCCAACTTGTTTTCCTTGGCCACTTCGGCCACCGCGGTTTCAAGTTTTTTCAGGAGGGGCTCCATTTCCTTCTGTTTCAGCAGATTCATCTGCTTATCCGCGTCCGCCACTTTTTGCTGAAACTCATTAGCCCTTTTGGTGAGTTCTTCCTGGCGCTGTTTTTTGGCCTCTTCCTTCATCACCCCGGACTGTTTGCGGAAATCCTCCATGGCCTTCCCTATGTCTTGCTCCTGTTTTTGCAGGGTTCTGCCCAATTCTTCACCCTTGCGTTTGAGGACATCCTGAACCTTCTTGCCTTCCGCGGATTTTTCCAGAATGTCGGCGCTGTCCACCACCCCGATCTTCAGATCCGCGGCTGCCAGGCACAGGGGGTTGAAAATCAATCCCAGGGTTAACAACAAACCGAAACCTAATTTAACCATATACTTGCCTCCTCAAATATTTACCAGAATCATCCACCCTCACTGGTGAGGTAAAGAAATAACCTTCGGGGCATGGGATCAGAATTGGCTGCCCACGGTAAATTCCCAGGCGCTGTGCTTCTCCCAAGGTTTGGGCGCGATATTGTAGCCCCATTCCACCCGTAGCGGACCCATGGGCGAAAACCATCTAAATCCTGTGCCCACCGAGGTGCGGATGGAGCTGAAAAAGGACTGGCCGCTCCCATAGACCTGGCCGGCGTCGAAAAAGACGGTGCCCATCACCCCCAGCTTTTTGATCAGCGGAAAGCGGTATTCCACATTCATCTGGACGAATTTATCGCCACCGATACGCTCTCCGGTGACCGGGTCCCGGGGGCTGATATCGGCATATTTAAAGCCCCTGATGGAGTCGATGCCGCCCAGATAAAACTTTTCATACGCGGGCAGGGCTTTTGGCGGGACTCGCTGCAAATAACCGAGGCGCCCGTGCAGGACGCCCACGGTTTTCCAAAAAAGTGGAAAATACCAGCCGGATTCCACGATGTAGCGCATAAATCCGCTATCGCCCCCCAGGCCGGCCCATTCCACGCTGATGCTGTTGTCGGAGCCCCCGGTGGGAGCGAAGGTGGAATCCCTGGAATCCCGTCTGAGTGACAGAGAGACCGCGCTGGTATTATGAATGTTGGCGGCTTCCTGCAACACCGGCGAAGCATTGGGCTGCAGGCCGCTTAAGTTGACGTTTTCATAACGATACATGCCATAAATGCGGGTATACTTCCAGCGCAGGGGGTGAGCCAGACGGATATCCCCGCCTTTGCTTTTCCGGGTATATTCGGAGTAATCCCTTTCCCAGAAGAAGGCGTCAAACCCTGCGGACAGGGGCCGGTCAAACAGGTAAGGCTCGGTGAAGCTTAACCGGAACCGGGAGGAAATTGCGCCCACAATACCCTGCACTTTCAGTTGCTGTCCCCGGCCGAAGAGGTTGTTCTGGCTGACTTCCAGCAGCCCCACCAGACGATCCTGGGTACTGTACCCCGCGCCGATCCCGAAGGTGCCGGTGGGCCGTTCTTTAACCGTGATCTTAAGATTCATCCGGTCCGGCGCGCTCCCCGGATTGGTGCTGAAGTTCACATCCTCAAAATATTCCAGGCGCCGCAGGTTCTTGATGCTTTCCTTCAACTTGGTGGCGGAGAACATCTCCTGTTCGTAAACCCGCAACTCCCGCCGGATCACCTTGTCCCGGGTCTTGACATTGCCCGCGATTTCGATGCGGTCGAAATAGACCTTCTGCCCTTTCCGGAACTCGAAGGTCACATCCACCGTCAGGGAATCCGGGTTTTCTTTGATCAGAGGGGTAATGTCGGCATTGGCGAATCCAAAGTCCGCGTAAAAATCGGACAGGGTAGTCAGGTCTTGCTGCACCACTTCCCGGCTGTAAACCTTTTCCTTGGGGAGTTCGAGGAGTTTCAGGAGCTTGTCCTTCTCCTCCAACAACTCGCCCTGGAAATCGATTTGGCCTACTTTAAACTGGGGGCCTTCGTCCACCGGGATGGTGATATAGATGTTGCTCTCTTTGATGTCAATTTTGGGTTCCCCCACTTTGGCCTTGATGTACCCATGATTGAAATAGTAGGCCGCGATCTTCTCCAGATCCCGCTCCAGGGTGTCTTTGCTCAGTTTCCCGGCGCCGGTGATAATGGAGAAGATGCTCTTTTCCTTGGTCTCCATGACCCCGCGCAGGTCTTTGCTCTTAACGTTATTGTTGCCCTCGAATTCGATTTTCTTAACGGCTAATTTTCCGCCTTCGTCCACCTTTAAGACGAGGTTTACTTCCGTATTGGTCACCGGTTGCAGTTCATAAGTCACCGCGGCCTGGTAATATCCCTTCTCCCGGTAGAGATTGACGATCTTATTGATATTTTCCCGGATCGCGCCTTCCGAGGCCACGGTGAAAGGTTTGAGGTCGGTGACTTCGAGGATTTTGTCCTTTTTGATCTTAACGTTGCCCGTGACCAGGATCTCTTTAATGGCCGGTTTTTCCTGCACCAGCAGGGTCAGGACCCTGCCTTCCGGGGTATCGCTGATGTCCAGTTTCACATCGGTAAAATACCCCATCTTATAAACGGCCTTTAAATCGTCCCGCAGGCGGCCGGGGGAGACCATCTCCCCTTCCCGGGTCTGCATGGCCCCCAGAATGGCGTCCTTCTCGATGCGGCGGTTCCCCTTGATGACGATCTTTACAATCCGCTCTTTGCCCATGATCTTTAGGGCCGTTTCCTGGGCTAGCTGGCGGCTGAGGCCGGGGAGGGCCTTCATTCCGGTGCCCTGGAGCCTGAGCGTGGCGGTGGTCACCTTCTTGGCCAGGTCCAGGATCTTCACTTCCAGGGAGAGGGCCTCGCCCACCTTGATCAACTGCCCCAGAATCACCACCTCGGCCCCCACCTGGCGGCCGATTTCCTGGGCCAGGGCGTCGTTCAGCGGTTCTTTGATCTTGGCCAGCGCCCGGTGCAACTCCTCCCGGGGCACCAGGGAGAATCCCTCGGTCTTCAGACGTTCCTGCATCTCCTCCCGGAGCTTCTCTCCCAGATGCTCCATGGGCTCCTTGCTGACCACCGTGAAGGGCAGGACCGCTGTTTTTTTGAAGACTATCTGCTCATCCTGAGCCCAAGCCGGCCAGGAGCAGGTCAGTGCCAGAAGGACTAAAATCGCCAGGCGTTTAAACACCCTCATCCCCCCTGTAGAATTACCGCTTTGCCGTCCACCAGGGTGGCCCGCCGATCCAAGGCCTGGGCCAACTCCATATTATGAGTGACGATGACCGAAGTGAGGCCTCGTTCGTGGTTAAGTTTGAGCAACAACTCCTGCAGCTGGAACCCGATTTTGGGGTCAAGATTGCCCGTGGGTTCATCAGCCAGCAGCACTTCCGGGTTCAACACCAGGGCCCGGGCTACCGCCACCCGTTGCTGTTCCCCCCCCGAAAGAGTGGAAACCCGGTGGGTCAGACGTTCCTTCAACCCCACACTGACCAGCATGGCCTCGGCCTGCTCCCGGATGCGCGACTGGGGCTGGCGGGCGATGAGCCCCGGAATCATTACGTTCTCCAGGGCATTGAACTCCGGCAGCAGATGATGGAATTGAAAGACAAAACCCACCTTGCGGTTGCGGAAGGCCGCCAGGCGGCGGTCATCCAGAGAAAAAACCTCTTCTCCTTCCCAGAGCACCTCTCCCCCGGAAGGCCGTTCCAAGGTTCCCAGAATATGGAGCAGAGTGGATTTGCCCACCCCGGAAGCTCCCACCACGGCCAGGGTCTCCCCGGTGTAGATATCCAAATCCACCCCTTGGAGCACCTCCACCTGGATGCCGTTGTGCTTGAAAGTCTTGGTCAGGCCTCGAATCCTGACCTTTACCGGTTTTTCTTCTAGGCGTCCGCCTACCATATCACTTTCCCCTGGGGGCGTCAATCTTGGGAGTTGCGGGTTGCGAGTTTCGAGTTGCGAGTTCTTGGATTTTTAGGTTTATCGCATAGTTATAGACCAGCGATGGCTGAGGAACTTTTAGTTCCGAGTTACGAATGATTTCCGGCTCACAACCTCTGCCCCTGTTAATTCTCGCCTTATTATCCACTGATCACTGGTCCCTGTCCCCTGGCCTCTAACCCGCAACCCGCACCCCGCAACTCACTCATACCTGATCGCCTCCACCGGGTCCAGCCGGGCCGCCTGCCAGGAGGGGTAAAGGGTGGCCACGAAACTGATGGCCATGGCCGCGGCGACGATCAGCGCCAGATCCAGGCTCTCCACCTTCACCGGCAGGGTGGAGATATAGTATACGTCCCGGGGCAGTTGGATGAACTCGTACCGCTTCAGGAGGGCGCAGAGCCCGAGCCCCAGCCCCACGCCGATGCCGGTGCCGATCACGCCGATGGCCAGCCCCTCAAGGATGAAAATCTGCAGGATGCTCTGGCGGGTGGCCCCCATGGATTTGAGGATGGCGATGTCCCGGGTCTTTCTCATGACCATCATGAACAGGGTGCTGGCAATGCCGAACGCGGCCACCAGGACGATCAGGGTGAGGATGACGAACATGGCGATCTTTTCCAGTTTCAGGGCGGAAAAGAGGGTGCGGTTCATCTGCATCCAGTCCTTGGCGGTAAATTCCGGTCCCAGCTTTTCTTGAATGGCCGCGGCAATCCGATCGGCATGGTAAATGTCTCCCACTTCCACTTCGAAACCGGTGACCCGGTCCCCCAGGCCCATGAATTCCTGCAATGCGGGGATGCTGGTATAGACCAGGGTATTGTCGATTTCGTACATGCCGGAGTGAAACACCGCGCTCACCCGGAAGACCTTCATCCGGGGCATCCGTCCCATGGGGGTGAGGGTGCCCAGGGGAGAGATGATGTTCAGGTAGTCTCCCAGGTTCAGATTCAGATTCCGGGACATTTCGTTGCCGATGGCGATGCGCGGGGGTTCGGCGACTCCCGTCTCGGCCAGGTCGGCGAAACGGCCTTTAATCAACTCCAGACCCTTGGGGCCGCCCCGGCGGATGGTCTCCAGGTCCAGACCCCGTACGGCCCCCCCGGAAATATTCCCCGGCGCGGAGTACATCACCTGGGTAGAGATAAAGGGGAAGCCGTCCACCACGCCGGGGATTTTTTTGATTCGGGCCGTGAGTTGGCGATAATCCTCGGGGCTGGTCCCGGTCTGGGTCACAATAATATGGGCGTTGACGCTGAGGATCTTTTTCTTCAAATCCTGGTCGAAACCGGTCATCACCCCGATGACCACTACGAGAGCCATCACCCCCACCGTCACCCCCGCGGTGGAAATGAGGGTGCTCATGGAAATGAAACCTTTGGCCCCCCTGACTCCCCGCAAATAGCGCCGGGCCACAAATGTCTCAAAAAAACCCAAAACCCTGGGTGCTCCCTTGGCTGTTATCCCGATTTCCTACGCAAATTCGCCGTACTTTTCTTAAAAAAATATGCCTCACGCAAAGACGCAAAGGCGCAAAGCAAGACGCAAACATACTTTGTGTGAGACAAAGTTCATGAATTACTATTTGATGAATAAACCGTTCAATCAGTTAACCGCAGACCGCGGACCGATCGAACAAAAAACCTACTCAGGTCAGTGGCCAGTAGCCCGAAAACTGATCACTGATCACTTATTATTGATTACTAACCCCTGCCCCCTGGCTGCTAACCCGCAACTCGCAACTCGAAACCCGCAACTCACTCATACCGAATCGCCTCCACCGGGTCCTGGCGGGCCGCCTTCCAGGAGGGATAAACGGAGGCAATGATGGTGATTCCTAAGGCCGCGGTGACGATAAAAAAGATATCCAATCCCTCGATCTGTACAGGCAAGGTGTCCAGGTAATAGATATCTTTAGGTATTTTGATGAACTGGTATTTTTTTAACAATTCGCACAGAGTCAACCCGGCCAGGGTACCCAGGGAGGTCCCCACCGCGCCGATAATCAAGCCGTTCAGCAGGAAGATCTGGATGATGCTGCCGGTGTTGGCCCCCATGGACTTGAGGATGGCGATGTCCTTGGTCTTCCGCAGGATCATCATGAACAGGGTGCTGGCGATGCCTAAGGCGGCCACCAGGATGATCAGGCTCAAGATGATGAACAACACCACCTTCTGCATCTGCAGCGCCAGGAACAGGGAGCGGTGCAGCTTTTGCCAATCCCTGGAAAAAAAGGGGGCGCCGAGTTTATCGTCAATGGTTCGGGCCACCTTATCGGAAGCATGGATGTCCGCTACCTGCAATTCCAGGCCGGTGACCTTGTCTCCCAATCCCAGGAATTCCTGCATCCTGGGAAGACTGAGGAACATCAGCCCGGAATCGAATTCATACATGCCGGTGTGGAACACGGCCCCCACCTTGAAAGCCTTCATGTTGGGCCGCCGGCCCAAGGCCGTGGAGCCTCCCAGGGGAGAGATGATATTCAGGTAGTCGCCCACGGACAGCTTTAACTTCTGGGCCATTTCGTTGCCCACGGCGATGGCCGGCGCTTCCTCCGGGCCGCCGGCCGTCAGCTCTTGCCAGCGGCCCTGGCGCAGTTTGACCCCCCGGGGCCCCCCGGCCGCCAAGATGGCCGGATCGATCCCCCGCAGCACCGCCCCGGAGAGCCCCCCTTCGCCTGAGACCATCACCTGGGTATAGATGAAGGGATGGACTTCTTTCACCCCCGGGACAGCCCGCACCTTTTGGGCCACCTGCTCGTGTTCGGTAAACGGGGCCCCCCCTTTCAAAAGCAGGATGTGGGCGCTGATCCCCAGGATCTTCTCTTTCATTTCCTGGGTATAGCCGGTCATGACGCCGATGACCACGATGAGGGCCATGACGCCTAAGGCCACCCCGGCCATGGAAATGAAAGTGCTCAGGGAGATAAAGCCCTTTTGCCGCCTGACCCCCTTCAAAAAGCGCAGGGCCACGAAGGTCTCGAAAAAACCCAAGAACTTCACCTTTCCGGTCTGAGCTGGGGAAAGAGAATCACGTCCCGGATGGAAGGGGAGTCGGTGAGGAGCATCACCAGCCGGTCGATGCCGATGCCTTCCCCTGCAGTGGGGGGCAGGCCGTGCTCCAGGGCGTTGACAAAATCTTCGTCCAGGGCATGGGGCATCTCTTCGTCCCCGGCCTGGTGCGCGGCCAACTGCTGCTCAAACCGCTGCCGCTGGTCGTCCGGGTCGTTGAGCTCGGAAAAGGCATTGGCCATCTCCCGGCTGGCGATGAACAGCTCGAAGCGGTCCACCACCTCCGGGTCGGTGTCGTTTTTCCGGGACAGGGGCGAGGTCTCCAGGGGATATCCCAGAATAAAGGTGGGTTGCTGCAGATGGACCTCCACCATAAGGTCGAAAAGCTTGGTCAGGGCCCGGCCGTAGCCTTCCCCGGCGCGCAGCGTCACCCCTTCCTTTTTGGCCAGGGCCACCAGGGCCTCCCGGTCCCGGACCACCTCCGGGGGGATGCCCCCCACGGCCGTGAGCGACTCCCGCAGGTCCAGGCGCCGCCAGGGTGGGGTGAGATCGATTTCCTGCCCCTGGTAGGTGATCTTCAGAGTCCCCAAGAGATTTTGGGCCACATAGGCCACCAGCTCTTCGGTGAGGGTCATCAGGTCTTCATAGGTGGCATACGCCTGGTAAAACTCCAGCATGGTGAATTCCGGATTATGCTGGATGGACAGGCCCTCGTTGCGGAAATTGCGGTTGATTTCGTAAACCCGCTCCAGGCCCCCCACCACCAAACGCTTGAGATAAAGTTCCGGCGCGATGCGCAGATACAAGGTCATATCCAAGGCCTGGTGATGCGTGATAAACGGCCGGGCCGTGGCCCCCCCGGGAATGGGCTGCATCATGGGGGTCTCCACTTCCAGAAAACCCCGGCCCTCCAGGAACTGGCGCACTAATCTGATGATGGCGGAGCGCTTCGCAAAAACCTCGCGGACCTGGGGGTTGACCATCAGGTCCAGGTAGCGCTGCCGGTACCGGGTCTCCACATCCGTCAAGCCGTGGTATTTCTCCGGCAGGGGTTTAAGGGACTTGGTGAGCAGAGTCAGGCTTTTCACCGCCAGGGTAAGCTCCTGGGTGCGGGTCCGGAACAGGGTCCCTTCAAAGCCCACGATGTCCCCCAGGTCCAGCTTTTTAAACAGCGCAAAGGCCTCCTCCCCCACCACCTGCCGCTGCACGTAGGCCTGGAGGCGTTCGCCGCTGCCGTCCTGGATATGGCAGAAAGAGGCCTTGCCGAACTCCCGGAGCAGCATCAGACGCCCGGCCAGGCGGAAATTCTGGTCCAGCCCTTCCAACTCCGGCCCGCCCAGAGGCTCATATTGCTCCTTGATCCGGTCGATACTGTGGCTGGGCTTAAAGAGGTTAAAAAAGGGATCGACTCCCTGCTGGCGGAGTTCCGCCAGCTTTTCACGTCGCTGGTCTGATATGCGGTCGGCTGAGGACATTTTTGCAGGCCTGGAGATATTCCGGAAATAGTTCGAAGATTCTTCTTAAAACTTCAAATTTTTAGATTATTCAGGAGGGATAGTCAACCCCTTAATCACGGATGCCTTACAGCAGCCTGGAACCTGGGGTGAAAAGGGGAAAAGGGGAAAAGGGGAAAACTCATTGGTGAGGAATCTTAAGCGCCGAACACCGGCACCCCCGCGCGTCCCGCGGCCTGGCGCAGGGCTGCGTCGGTGGTGGCTAAAGGACAGCCATGGTACATGGCCAGATGCAGATACGCGGCGTCATAGGCTGAAAGCTGATAAATCCTTGCCAATTCCAGGATTGCTAAACTCTCGCCCGGTAACTGCTCGGATTGCTGCACCTCCACCTCAATGGGCAGCGTCCAAAGAAAAGACAAAAACTGGACGATGTCCACTTGGCTAAGCCGCCCGCGGCGTTCGGCGACTAACAGGGCGTTGCCTACTTCCAGTGGCCAAATAACAGGCACCAAGGCTTTGGTTGCATCCAGAGACCATAATACCTGGCGACCATAGGCATTTTCTTCGTCCGTAAGAGCCCAGGCCATAGTCACCGAAGCGTCCAGCACGAAGGCTTCCGTAGACATTACATGCGCCCTTCCTCGATCATCTCGCGGATAGACAAGCCATCCAACCGGTGGCGTTTACCGAAGGCTTCGATGGCCTCGATGGCCGTTCGGATAGCTTTACGATTGCGTTTCTTTACCGGGGCCAGGACCGCCACCGGAACCCCATGTTTGGTAATGGTAATCTCTTCTCCCTTGGCCACCCGGTCCAGCAGTTGGGAGAAATGGGTTTTCGCTTCATAGGCTCCCACTTGAGACATAAATTCCTCCTTCGACCAGTCTTAGACTAGTATATGTTAGAACTTTGCCTTAGTCAAGTAAACCCGCCTAAGGTTCAGTGAAAAGACTCCCCATACCCTATTTTTTTTATACACATTGGAGTTCCATTTTTATGATATAATTTATCAGAATAAAGGTTAATTGCCCACCGGCGCTCGGAGTCGCCCCGATTCGGCTCCGGGGGCCGTAACTTTTTTGACTTTATTAAGAAATTCAGACATAATTTTTTGTAGACAAAACGAGTTTCTGCTAAAATACGCAACCGAAAATGTTCTCCCTGGAGACCTTTACCCTGGAAGTAAAAACAACCGGGGACACCGACATCATGGACCTCACCCTTGCTGTGGCCGAGAAGGTGCAGCAGAGCCGAGTGGCTGCGGGCCTGCTCAATCTTTTTATCTCCGGGTCCACCGCGGCCCTGACCACCATCGAATACGAGTCCGGCGTGGTGAATGACCTCAGGGCCGCCATCGAGCGCCTCTTTCCCCGGGAACTCCATTATGAGCACGACGCCCGCTGGGGGGACGGCAACGGCTACTCCCATGTCCGGGCCGCGTTCCTCAAACCTTCCCTGAACATTCCCATCGAGGACGGCCGCCTGCTTTTAGGTACCTGGCAGCAGATCGTCCTCCTGGACTTCGACAACCGCCCCCGGCAGCGGCGCATCCGGGGCCAGATCATGGGCATCCGGCCGGCAAACGGGTGAAATCCTCCAGACCCCAACCTCTGAATATGCCCCAAACCCAGCTCACCTTTGAGGACAACGCCCTGGCCCAGGCCCTGTTCGGCCAGCAGGGCCAACATCTGCGCATCATCAGCCGGGCTCTGGGAGTGAAACTCCAGGTCCGGGGCAACCAGGTGAACCTGTCCGGGGCCGAGCCCAACCTGGGCCAGGCCCAGCGGGTCCTGGACGAACTCTACGGCCTGCTCCAGGCCAACTACCCCGTCCATCCCCAGGACGTGCAATACGCCATCAAGATCATCCAGGAGAAGGAAAGCGCTTCCGTCAAGGACATCTTCCTGGACACCGTCTATATCTCCGCCATGAAGCGGCGCATCTCGCCCAAGAGCCTCAATCAGAAGCGTTATCTGGAGGCCATGCGCGGCCATGACATCGTCTTCGGCATCGGTCCCGCGGGCACGGGCAAGACCTATCTGGCCATGGCCATGGCCGTGGCCGCGTTGATGAACCAGGAATGCATCCGCATCGTCCTGGCCCGCCCGGCAGTGGAAGCCGGCGAAAAGCTGGGGTTCCTCCCCGGCGATCTCTATGAGAAAGTCAATCCCTACTTGCGTCCTTTGTATGACGCCCTGCACGATATGATGGATTTTGAAAAGGCCTCCCGCCTGGTGCAGCGGGGGGTGATCGAAGTCGCGCCCCTGGCCTTTATGCGGGGCCGCACCTTAAACGACTCCTTTGTCATTTTGGATGAGGCTCAGAACACCACCTCCGAGCAGATGATGATGTTCTTGACCCGCCTGGGTTTCGGCGCCAAGGCGGTGATCACCGGGGACGTGACCCAGGTGGACCTGCCCGCAGGGGTGCTTTCCGGCCTGGTGGAAGCCCGGGATTTGTTGAAAAACGTGGAAGGCATCGCTTTTATCCATTTCACCGAGCGGGATGTGGTACGCCATCCCCTGGTCCAGGATATTATCCGCGCCTATGAAAGCCGCCGGGGCCGCCGGGGCGCGGCCGATCGAGACCCTGCCCATGCCTGAAAAAGAACCCCAGGAAAAGATCAAACGGATATTCGGGCAGGGCCGCCTGGGCTCGCTGCTGTCCCGTTCCCTGGCCAGGAAGCCTCTCTCCCCCGGCAAGCATGACAGACTTTATAAAATTCTCCTGCTCCTGGGACTCAGCTTTGCCATTACCTTGATTCTCACTCCCCATGGCTATCGGGCCCACCGGGACTACCAACTGGGGGATATCGCCCAGGAGAATATCAAGGCCATCGGCACCTTTCTGGTGGAGGACGAGGAGATCACCGCCCAGCGGCAGCGGGAGCTGCTGGCCCAAATCCCCCCGGTCTTCGATCTGGATGAACAAGCCGCAGCCAAGGTCCATGAGCGGCTGCGCCAGGCTATGGAATTCATGCGCCGCAAATATCAGGAGCTTTCCCAGCCTCCGGTGGCCGACGGTGCGAAGTCCGCCCACCGGAATAATGGCAGCCCCAGGTTTTCCACGGTTTATAAGGGGTTGCTGGAGCAAAAGCCCGAGTTCGACCGCCTTCTGGGAACCGCCATCCCCAATTCCACCTTCCATCTGCTGGCCCGGGCCGATTTTTCCCCCCAGTTGGAGGCCCTGATCAACCAGGTGGTGGAGCAGTTTTTCCGCCAGGGGGTGGTGGGCAGCCGCAATCTTCTCACGCCAGAGCCCAAGGAAATCTTGGTGCGCCGCCTTTCCTCCCGGAAAGAGGTGCTGGAACGGCCGCCTTTTTCTTTTGTGGACCTGGAGGATTCCCGCAAGCCCGTAGCCAACTACTGCCGGGAAGTGGCCGCGGATTTCTCCTCCACGGACCGCTGGCTGGTCTGCGATCTGGCCCAATACCTGCTGGTTCCCAATGTCTCCCCCAATTTTGCCGAAACCCAGCAACGGCAGTCGGCCCGCCTGAAGGAACTCCAGCCCGCGAACTTTCAGGTCAAACGCGGCGAAATGCTGGTCCGTGAGGGGGAGCGCATCACCCCCCTGCACCTGGCTAAACTGGAGGCCCAAAGCCGTATCTTTCCCCGGAGCCGCAGGGTGCTGGTCTTCTTAGGCACCTTTTTCAGCCTCTTCCTGCTCCTGGCCGTGACCTACCAGTTGGCCCGGATGGCCCGCAAGCAGTTCTCCAACCGCCTCCGGGACCTGGTTTTCCTGTCGGTTCTCCTCCTGGGCGGCCTCTTGTTGGATAAAGCCTTCCTGGGTCTGGGGGAGGGCGTCTCCCGTCTCAGCCCGGAAGTGGGGCAGAACCTGGTCTATCTGCTCCCCATCGCCCTCACCCCCATCTTCGCCGCCATTTTCCTGGGCCTGGAAACCGGGGTGGGCATCGCCATCCTCAGCGCCACTTTCACATCTTTCCTCCTGGATAAACCCTTTCCCTTATTCCTCTTTATGGTCAGTTCCGGCCTGGTGGGCGTCTGGGGGGTGAGGGATTGCCGCAAACGCAGCGCCTTGATCAAAGCCGGCATCGCCATCAGTGTGGTCAATCTGGCCATGGTCAGCGCCTTTAAACTGATGGAATTTCCCTTTACCATCCAGGATCTGCTGATCGGCCAGGCCTTTGCCCTGGGCGGCGGCCTCCTCACCGGCATCCTGGCCCTGGGGCTGACCCCCATCATCGAGTCCGGGTTCCATTATTCCAGTAATATCCGTCTGTTGGAATTATTGAATCTGGACCAGCCGGTCCTCCGGGACTTGATGCTCCTGGCCCCCGGCACCTATCACCACTCCCTGGTGGTGGGCCAGATGGTGGAGGCCGCGGCCGAATCCATCGGCGCCAATCCCCTGATCGCCAAAGCCGCGGCCTATTACCACGACATCGGCAAGGTGAAAAAACCGCTCTATTTCGTGGAAAATCAATTGGGCATGGAGAACAAACACGAAAAACTGGCCCCCTCCATGAGCGCCCTGATTCTTATCTCCCACGTGAAGGACGGCGTGGACCTGGCCCGGAAACACAAGCTGGGGGAGCACATCGCCGACATCATCCAGCAGCATCACGGCAGCAGTTTCATCAGCTACTTCTTCCATAAAGCCAAGGCCCAGGCGGGCCAGACCCAGCAGGTGAACGCCGAGGACTACCGCTATCCCGGGCCCCGGCCCATGACCCGGGAAGCCGGTCTGGTGCTTCTGGCCGACCAGGTGGAGGCCGCGTCCAAGACCCTCACCGAACCCACTCCGGCCCGCATCCAGGGGATGGTCCAAAAGATCATCAACAACGTCTTCGCGGACGGCCAACTGGATACCTGCGAACTCACCCTGAAGGATTTGCACCTCATCGCCAAGAGCTTCAACAAGATTTTGAGCGGGATTTTCCACCAGCGCATCCATTATCCCGTGTCCGCGGAGAAGAAAAAGATAAATGAGGATCTGGATAAGCAACCGGCAAAGAAAAGTAACCTTAAATCCGGAGAAAATCAGGAAAAAAGCCGGGAAGATCTTAAACGCCTTGGGTTGGAGTAACGCGGAACTCAGCCTGACTTTGCTCAGCGATAAGCCCATGGCCCGCCTTAACCGGCAAACCTTCCAACGCCGGGGCCCCACCAACGTCATCGCCTTCCCCTTCCACCCCGAAGCCGCGCCGGAAGGCCCGCCCCCGCTCCTGGGGGAAGTGGTCATCTCCCTGGAGACCTGCGCCCGCCAGGCTGAGGAACTGGGCTGGCCGGTGGAAGAACTCTTCGACTTTTTTCTCATTCACGGTATATTACATCTACTGGACTACGACCACGATACCCCGGAGCAGGAAGCCCGGATGGAGGCCAAGACCCGGGAACTGCTGCGTCTGTTGCATCCGGGGATAACGGACATTTGAGTAGCCAGTAGCCAGTGGCTAGTAAGAATAAAGGACGCCGGTGACTTACCCCCTCTCCCCCCGCCGTGGTGAGTTCCCTTCTCCCCTGCCGCTGACTGGCGGGGGGGGAGGGCCGGGGTGAGGGAGGCAGGCTTTTCATGTCTAACGGGTGCGCCGCAGGCCCATGAAGAATTGCTTTAGAGCGCGTCATAAAAGTTTTGCCTTTGGATTCAACGTTTTTTTGTCATTCTGAGCCGCCTTCAGGCGGCGAAGAATCTATCTTTTTCGCTTTGCTCTCAGGGAGACAAAAAACATCAATAATATGGATTTGTTCAAGATCATATATAATTATTTGGCTACTGGCTACTGGCTACTGCTACTGGCTACTGCTTTTCAAAGCTGACCGCTGAAAGCTGACAGCTGATAGCTCTAAGTGTGCGACTGGAGGAATATCCGTGCCCAAACTGGAAGTCAACGTCGACCATATCGCCACCCTCCGCCAGGCCCGTCTGGGCGCCGAGCCCGACCCGGTGACGGCCGCGGCCCTGGCCGAGCTGGCCGGCGCGGACGGTATTATCGTCCACTTAAGGGAGGACCGGCGCCACATCCAGGACCGGGACCTGAGGCTGCTCCGCCAGACGGTGAAGACCCGCCTCAACCTGGAGATGGCCGCCACCCAGGAGATGCTGGAGATCGCCCGGGAAGTGAAGCCGGACCTGGTGACCCTGGTGCCGGAAAAGCGCCAGGAACTCACCACCGAAGGGGGCCTCGAGGTCGCGGGCTTCGTCGGCTTCCTCAAGGACTACGTCCGCAGGCTTCGGGAAGGGGGGCTGAAGGTGAGCCTCTTCGTGGACCCGGTGAACAAGCAGTTGGACGCGGCCGCGGAGGTGGGGGCCCAGTGGGTGGAACTGCATACCGGCACTTATGCGGAGGCCAAGTCCGCCAAGGAGGCCCAGGCCCTCTTCGAGGAACTGCTGGCCGCAGCCCGCCATGCCCAGAGCTTAGGCCTCAGGGTCAAATGCGGCCACGGCCTGAACTACACGAACATCAAACCCTTCCGGGGCCGCCCGGAGTTCGAGGAATTCTCCATCGGCCACTCCATCATGGCCCGGGCCATCCTGGTGGGCCTGGAGCGCGCCGTTAGGGAGATGGTGGAACTGATCAGGAGATAGGGGGCCAGGGGTCAGGGGCCAGGGATTAGGGATTAGGGGTTAGGGATTAGTGGCCAGTGGCCAGTCGTCGATGATCGGTAATCAGTAATCAGTGATTTGTAAAAAACTGGCTTGTAATGGTAACAAGTTGAACCCGTTGCAAAAATCCCCCTCCTGTCATTCTGAACGGAGCGCAGCGGAGTGAAGAATCTGGTTTTTTGTTCTGCTTTTGCTGCTGCTCTGAAAGTGTTTTATCGGACAGGCTGGAAAGCCTGTGCCATCAATACTTTCATGATTTTGCCTGAGTTCCCAAGCTCAGCTTGGGAACCAGAGACATAGGCAGCCCCTGGTGGAGCGGGCCTCCGTGCAGTGGGGCGGGCGTCCCTGCGGTGGGGCGGGCGTCCCTGCCCGCCGACCATCTCCTCGGGCGGCCAGAGACCGCCGGTCTTAACCCATTACCCAAAACCCGGAACCCGGAACCCAGAAACTGACCTCAGTCGGAATAAGAGGCAACTTCTTCAATGACAACCAACAACAAAATCGACCGGGACAAAATGAAATCCCTTGCCTTCGGCATGGCCAGCGATCTCAGCCGGGTCCTGGCGGATCAGGGCTTCGGCGACAGCCCCATCGACATCGTCGAGGCCCTGGCCTTCGCCATGTTCATCATCGCCGACACCTATTCCCTGGCCCGAACCGACAAGGAAAAGGCCATAGAGATAATCCACCGCTTTTACGACGATATGCAGGACCACCTGGTTAATAATATCCTCATCACGGACCACAACCTGACGGACCCCGCCGAGATCGAGGCCGCGGCCGCCAAGTTCCACGACCTCAGCCGCAGCCGGTTCCACGAATACGGCGCTAAATTCAAAGAGGACATCTCCGACCTCATGGCCATGTCCTGCCCCACCACGGTGAGCTATTTATTGGATAACCTCTTCATCGAACCCATTGATAAACAAGAAAAACTGAAATTAATGTCCCCGGTCTCGGACAAAATCCTCTTTTTCTGGTCCGGCTGCGTGCAGGCTTTTAAAAGCCAGGATATCCCATTTTCTCCTGCAAACGAAACGAACTCGTAGGTAACATATCGACAACCTTCATTTTTTTAACGGAAAACAGAAAACCGAAAACGGAAAACGGTATTAAATGAACCGCATCGACCTCCATACCCACTCCACCGCGTCCGACGGCTCCTTCAGGCCGGCAGAGGTGGTGCGTCTGGCCAAAGAAGCGGGCCTCAAGGCCCTGGCCTTAACCGACCACGACACCACCGACGGCTTGGCAGAAGCATTGGCCGCCGGCGAAAAGTTGGGGGTAGAGGTCATCCCCGGGGTGGAGATCAGCACCCGCCACGCCGGGGACACCATGCACATCCTGGGCTATTTCCTGGATTTCCACAGCGGTAAGCTGGAGGAGCGCCTGAGCGTCTTGAAGCAGGCCCGCAAGGACCGGAACCCCAAGATCATCGCCAAGCTGAACGCCCTCGGCATCCCCATCACCATGGAGCAGGTGGAGGCTATTTCCGGCGGCGGCCAGGTGGGCCGCCCCCACATCGCCCGGGCCTTGCTGGAGGGCGGCTATGTCCGTGACCTGCAACAGGCCTTTGATATTTATCTCAAAAACGACGGCAAGGCCTATGTTCAAAAATTTCGCTTCCCCCTCCAGGACGCCTTAGGGATGATCCGGGACGCTCAGGGCGTGCCGGTGCTGGCCCATCCCTTCACCCTCAACCTGGGCTCCGCCGGGGCCTTGCGCGAACGATTCCTGGACCTCCAGGCCCACGGCCTGGCCGGGGTGGAAGTCTTTTACTCGGACCACACCCCGGAGCAGGAGGCCCTCTACCTCAAGCTGGCGAAGGAACTGGGCCTGCTCATCACCGGCGGCTCCGACTTCCACGGCGCCAACAAACCGGAAGTCACCCTGGGGAATATCCGTTCCCGGGACCGGTTGACCTACGATCTGGTGGTGGGTTTGAAAGCCTGGAGGAAGCAAGAATACGGCCAGTAATTTGGAGGAAGGCGCTTTCCCGTAGGGGCGAACCTTGTGTTCGCCCAAATGCATTCGGGGCGAACACAAGGTTAGCCCCTACGTTTCAATGACTTTCTTCTGATAATTCAGATCATTAGCAGCAGCCAGTTTTTTCTGACCCCTGACCCCTGACCCCTGACCCCTGACCCCTGGCCCCTGACCCCTGCTCACTGCTCACTGCCCTCAATGCTTAAACGCCCTCTGCCCGGTAAACACCATCGCCACCGCCGGCTCCGCTTCGTTGCAGGCCTCGATGACCTCGTAATCCCGCACTGACCCCCCGGCGTGGGCGATGGCGCTGACGCCTTCCCGGATGCCCACGTCCACCCCGTCCCGGAACGGGAAGAACGCGTCGGAGATCATTACTGAGCCGATGAGGCCGCCCTTGGCCTCCCGGGCGGCGATATCGATTTCCACCTTGTCGGACGCGTCCCGTTTGGCCTGGAGAATCTCCAGTTCCAAATTTTTATAAGGCATGCCGAAGCGCTTAAAGCAGAGCGCGTCCGCGTACTTGGTGTAGGCCTTGAAGATGGCGATCTCCGCCACCCCCACCCGGTCCTGCTCGCCGGTGCCGATGCCCACGGTGCACCCGTCCTTGACGTAGAGTACGGAATTCGACGTCACCCCCTGCTCCACCCACCAGCCGAAGAGCAGGTCTTCGTATTCCCGGTCGCTGGGCTCCCGGCGGCAGCGGTATTCCTTGCCCTGATGCACGGCCACCGCGGGTTTGAAATCTTCCTTCTTCAGAATGGCGTTTAGCGGCGACTGCTGCACGATCAGCCCACCGTCGCAGAGGCTTTTAAATTCCACGAAACGGTTATGCACCAGGTGCTGCAGCCGGTCGAAGCGGGCGATGCGGATGATGCGCAGGTCCTTGGCTTTTTTCAGGATATCCAGGGTCCCGGCCTCGAAATCCGGCGCGGCCACCACCTCCAGGTAGTTTTGGGACACCAATTCAGCAGTGGTCTTGTCCAGGGGCCGGTTAAAGACCGCGGCCCCGCCGAACGCGGCGATGCGGTCCGCCATGTTGGCCTTGTCGTAGGCCGCGGCCAGATTGTCGGCCCAGGCCGCGCCGCAGGGGTTGTTGTGCTTCAGGATCACGGCCGCCGGCTTTTTCTGGAGAAATTTGATAATATTCAGGCCGTTGTCCACGTCCGTGAGGTTGGTCTTGCCCGGGTGCTTGCCCGCCTGGACCATGGCCGCCTCGTCAATGGCGCTGGTAAGCGCATAGCCGGGCTCCAGGAAATGGCAGCCCCCCAGGGTGAGGTTGCCGCCCGCCAACTCATAGAGGGCCGCTTCCTGGCCGGGGTTTTCCCCGTATCTCAGCCCCATCTCGATGACTTCGCCCTTGGAGTCGGGCAGCTTCCAGGTGCGTTTGCGGTAGACGAGCTTCTGGTCGCCGAAGGTGATGGTCATTTCCGGGGGAAAATGGTCCGCCATCACCGTGCGGTACATGGCCTTGATGTCGCTCATATCGTTGCCTCCGGCAATAAGGATGGTCTTCGGTTTTCGGTCTTCGGTCTACGGTAAAAAGATAAGCCCGTAGCTGAAGTTTATCTACACTTATATGTCTCTGTGGTTTATTTTTTGATCTATGGCGGTTCCGTATGGGCCGTCGCCCACCCATAACAAATGAAAAAATCCTGATGGACGCCTCGAGGTTGGAGACTTGAGACCTCTTATGAAGATCATTACTTTTGTCATTCTGAACGGAGCGAAGCGGAGTGAAGAATCTGTCTTTTTGGCAACCGCGATTTCCAAGTGCTTGTAACCATCGGCACCGCCGGTGAAAGTCTTGTCGCCGAAAACCAGATTCTTCGGTCGCTCCGCTCCCTCAGAATGACAAGTGGGAGACTTTAGCAGAGGTCTCAACCTGGAACTCTTCCGAACAGGAGGCTTATTTTGGCATGAGAAGCCCCACTTTTTCAAGACCATTCGAATAATGGGGTGAAATTGACATAATCCCAGGCAAATGCTAATATTTCAAAGGAATTAGCTGGACGATTTTCTTTTACCGAAAACCGAAAACCGAAAACCGTCTTTAACATGGAGATTAGGCCACTGGATTTCTTCCTGGGACTAACCCTGGGCGCCGCCCTGGGGGTGGGCCTGACCCTGTTGGCCATCAAGGTCCGGGGCTGGCTGGGCAAATCCGAAACTTCCCGGCTGAAATCCGAAAACCGCACCCTGAAACGCCGCCTGGCGGAAAAGGACCGGCACATCGGCCGCATGCTCTCCGAAACGGAGCGCCTGGCGGAGAAGTTGGGGCGGGAAAAGATTTAACCGCAGAGACGCAGAGAGCGCAGAGGACCGCAGAGAAAATATCTTAAATCTCTCTGCGAGACTCTGCGTCCTCTGCGCCTCTGCGGTGAATAATCAGGGAGGACTTATGACCAGAAAAGAGCTTTCCCTCACCGGCGCCTTAGCCGGCGGCCTGGCCGGCTGGGTGGCGGAGGTGGCCATCCAGGAAGTCACCGGCCATCATGTGACCACCGGCTTGTTGGAACTCATGGGCGCGGCCGCGGGCTTCTGGCGGCTGGACCGGCGGTTGGTGGATGCCTTCCGGGACACCCTGGAGCGGGCCAAAGACGGCCGGGATGACGACTATCGCCAGGTGAAGGCCCGCATCGAAGAACTCACCCAGGACCTGCCGGAGTTGCGGGAGATATTGGGCAACATGGTGGACGCGGGCATCCAGGCCCAGAAGGCGTAAAGCCATTTGCGCCTGCAAATGAATCAGGCTTCCCGTGTAACCACCGACAATTTACGTTTTCTTTTACGGAAAACGGGAAACGAAAAACGGAAAACGGCATAATATGCTGGGACTTGGTCTTTTGGTGCGTGCCGGCCGGAGTCTCCTGGCCGGGCCGGTGGCCGACAGCGGCTGGCTCCCTGCCGGCTACTACCGCCACCTGGTCCTGGAGGCCCTGGAGGAGGACGATTTTCCCGGGGCCTTGAATTATCTTCAGTGGACCGATGATCCGGTATTGGCCCAATTGCTGATCCTGCGTCTGCGTCTGCTGGCCGCGGAGCACCGACGGCAGCGGGAATCGCTGCAAAACCTCCTGGCGAACGGCCTCCCGGACGCCCGCCGGGAGAAATGCCGTGCCCTCCTGGAGGAGCAGGAGCGGGCCTTGGAATTGCTGAGGGAGTATGAAGGCCGAGCGTTGAAGTCTATTCAACAGAAAACTTGAAGATGCGCCAAGATGGGGGGTGAAAAGGTTAAAAGGTTAAAAGGGGAAAAGGGGAAAAGGGTAAATGACTCCAGGGCGGGGTGGCGTCTTTTTTAGGAATCAACCCTTGCTGCCGAGACGCCCCCCTCACCCTAACCCTCTCCCCGAGGGGCTGAGCATTACCCACAAGTGGAGGGGTGAAAGGGCTTTTGGTGTGGATACGGAGTAATTGCATGGCCATATCCCCCC
>DYJG01000480.1 GCA_020723225.1 Desulfobacca acetoxidans
CGCTGACCCTGCGGTTCGGCGGCAAGGCCCCCAAGAAGGAAGGGAAAGAGGGTGAACCGGGCGAAACCGAGCCGGAGCCCGGAGAAGATGACGACCTCCAGCCCGCCCGGGAAAAGAAAAATACCACGGAATGCACCTTCCAGGTCCAAGAATTCAAGCCTCCCCGGCACTTCGCAGAGGTCGCGTTTCAGCGGTTTACCAAAACCGTCAAGGATAAAGACCAGAAGGACGTCCCCCGGGAGTTCGTGCGCATCATCTTGAGCGGCTCCTACTACGCGGGGGGGCCGGTGAAGAACGGCCAGATCCGCTGGAAGATTCACCATACCAAGACCGACTTCCAGGTGCCCGGCCAGGAGGAATTCTCCTTCGGCAGCGCCGGGGAAGAGAAAGGCGAACTGCTGGAAGGCGGCCAGGCCGTCCTGGACCAAAAGGGGCAGACGACCCTGGAATTTCCCTTGAGCCGCCAGGTGCTCACCGGCCTAAACGGCCTCCTGGTGGTGGCCACGGTGGTGGACTTCGACGGCCGTCCCGCCACCGCCACCAAGTCCTTCCAGGTGGAGCCCGACTACCTGGTGGGCATCGGTCCCCATGCGGAGCGGGTTAAGGCCCACCAGGCCCAGGTCTTAAGGCTGCGGCTGGCCCGGCCCAACGGCAAGCTCGTCAAGCAGGCCGCCATCGAAGTGGAGATCATGGAGAAGCGCTGGGGCTATGTGCCCAAGCGGAACGAACAGGGTGACGTCTTCTGGGACGACCAGGAGTTGTGGCGCCGCAGCGGCTTCGGGGAACTGAACCTGGAAAACGGCGAGGCCAATTACCGCTTCGACTTCTCCCAGGGCGGCCGCTACCTCCTGCTCTTTTCCTTTCAGGACGAACAGGGGCGGCGTTTCACTTCCTCCACTTTCTACGAGGTCTCGGGGGACATCTACTGGGACGCCGAATCCCGGAAAGAAAGGCCTTTCCAAACCCTGGCGATAGCTGCGGACCAGAAGGCCTACAAGCCCGGACAGACTGCGCGGCTCACCGTCAGCCCGCCCCGGAGCGTGGCCCGGTACCTGGTGACCCTGGAGCAAAACGGCGTCCTGCAGCATCAGGTGCTCACCCCCCAGGCGGGTTTCCAGGTGTTGGAACTGCCCATGCTGGCGAATTACGCGCCCAACGTCTTTGTCTCGGTCCTGGGCCTCACCCCCCGGGGCGAGTTCCCGGTCCTGCCCGGCCGCTACGACACCGAGGCCCCGGGATTTCTCTGGGGGAACATCAATCTCCCGGTGCGCCTGGAAGTAGACCCCCTGGTGGTGAAAATCAGCCCCGGCAGGCAAAACCTCCAGGCGGAGCCCGGGGCCAAGGTGGACCTGGAGCTCCAGGCCCAGACCCCGGACGGCAAAGGAGTGGCCGCGGAGCTGGCGGTGGCGGTGGTGGACGAAGCGGTCCTGGCCCTCACCGGCTTCAAGACCCCGGTCCTGGACCAACTCTTGCGCTTCGATCAGCCGCTGCTGGTATATACCGGGGAGCTCCGGGCCATGCTGGTGCACCAGACCCCCTTCTACCTGGCCCGGAGCGAGACCTTGACCGGCGGCGACGGCATGAGCGAGTCGGCCCTGTCCCAACTCCGCAAACGCTTCGAGCCGGTGGCCTATTTTAACCCGGCGGTGCATACCGGCGCCGACGGCAAGGCCAGGGTCTCCTTCACCCTGCCGGACAACATGACCACTTACCGGGTATACGTGGTGGCCCAGGATAAGTCCAGCCGCTTCGCCAGCCCGGAGCGGCCGCTGGTGGCCACCAAGGATTTTTATATCGAGCCCGGTCTGCCCGGCTTCTTCACCAAAGGGGACCGCTTCCGCTTCCAGGTGGCGGCCTTCAATAACAGCGCGGCCGCCGGCCAGGTGAAATTGAGCGCCACCGCCAGCGGCGGCCTCTCCCTGGCGGCGGTGGAGCCCCCGGTCAACCTCCCGGCCAAGGACAGCCTCAAGCTTAACGTAGCCGGGGAAGCCGGCCTCCCCGGCCCGGCCACCGCCAGGTTCACCGGGGAGTTCCAGCAAAGAACCGATGCGGTGGAATTGCCGGTGCGCATCAACTCCGGCTTTTTGCGGGAGACCGCGGTGAGTGCGGGGTCGTTCGCCGGCAAGAGCGTGGTTAAGCTTCCTTTGCCCACATTTCTAACGGCAGCCGGACCAGCAAAAGTGAACCCCCAGGAGATCAAAGCCCGGCTTACCGTGGCCGCGTCGCCCTACGTCAGGATGTCCCGGGCTATCGAGTATCTTCTCACCTATCCTTACGGCTGCGTGGAGCAGACCAGCTCCGGGGTCCTGGGCCTGACGAGCCTCCGGGGACCGGTCCAGAAAGGCCAAATCTCCGGGGTGTCCCTGGAGGAAGTGGACAAGTACCTGCAAAAAGGAGTGGTCCGCCTCCTGAACATGCAAAACGCCTCCGGCGGCTTCCCTTATTGGCAGGGCCAGGCCGAGCCGAGTCCCTGGGGTTCGGTTTACGCCACGGCCGCGCTCTTGCAGGCCAAAGCCCAGGGCCTGGAGGTCTCGGAGAAGCCCCTGAACGAGGCCGCCCAATACCTGCGGGACGTCATCAGGAAGGAGCGCCTCTCGCCCTCTTTCGAAGCTTTCGTGGCATATCTGCTAGCGCTGCATAAAAGTCTGGATAAAGGCGTCTTCAACAAGCTCATGAGCGACTACCAGCGTTTTCCCCGGGAGGCCAAACT
>DYJG01000481.1 GCA_020723225.1 Desulfobacca acetoxidans
CCACGTCCACGTCGTCGGCGCTGGTCTCCATGGACCCCTGGGAGAAGATGGGGGTGATCTGGGAGATGCGGGTGCCCCGGCCCTCCTGGCCGGGCCCGGAACCGGTGGAGACCGTCTGGGCCATCAGGTCCTCGAAAGCCACCTGGCTGTATTTGAAGCCGGTGGTGTTGAGATTGGAGATGTTGTCCCCCAACACCCCCATGGCCTCGCCGTTGGCGCTGAGGCCGGATAAGCCGGTGTACATGGCGCTGGAAATTGACATTGCTTAGCCCCTCCAAAGGCCTGGTTTTTTAAAACCGTTTTTCGTTTTTCGTTTTACGTTTTTCGTAAAAGAATGCAGATTACCAAAAAGTTGCATTGCCAGCCGGTTTCAGTTGCCGGTGAAACCGGTATCAGGGTTAAGTTTCCTATGATTCGTCGATGGACAGGATGCTGTCCAGGGTGACCAGCCTGCCGTTTACTTTCAGATAGACCTTGTTGGCGTCCTGGAGCACTTCCTCCACGGTGCCGGAAATGTAGCTGGCGGTCTCCAGGCTCTTGCCCTTGGCGTCCTTGGCCTCCACCTTGAAGTAATAGGTGCCGTCGGCCGCGGTGTTGCCGGAATTGTCCTTGCCGTCCCAATTGACCTCTACTTCGCCCGCGGACTTGGCCCCCAGGTCGATGGTCCGCACCAGGACGCCGCCGCTGTTGTAAATGTTGACCTTGGTGGACGCGGCATTGGCCCCGAGGATGAAGGACATGTCCCCGGCCTTGCCGCCCGAGACCGTGAGGGAGTTCCCCTGGGCCTTGACCTCCTTGCCCAGGAGGCTCACGCCCTGGCCGAGCTGGATGGAATTCTGCAGGGCCGCGGAGTTTTTGGACGAATCCTCCAGCTTGGTGTTGAGGTTGATGAGCTGCTCCAGAGAACTGAACTGGGACAGTTGGGCCACGAAATCCTTGGGGTCCTCCGGGCTTAAGGGATTCTGATAGCGCAACTGGGTGGTGAGCAGCATCAGGAAATCCTCTTTGCCCATGGTGACCCCGCCGGTGAGCGAACCGGTGGAGGAACTGGTTGAGGTGGAAGAAGTGCTGCTGGTGGTGTTGGGAATGCTGGTGATGCTGGTAGCCATAGTTTTAGTCCTCAAGGGGTTGCATCAGGCAAAGCAATCAATGCCTCCGGCCCGGCGCTGCTGCCTGGGGGCGGGCTGCTCCCACCTGTCCGTATCCTCTTTACCGCCGGCCTGGCGCTGTTCTCCGGGATTCTGGGAAAACGCGTACCGGGTCTGTTCCCGGGCCGCCTCATCCTGGTGTTGGAACTCGAACTGGGTCTGGGTCAGGCCTTGTTGATTCAGGGCCTGGGCCAACTGCTGCATGCCCGCGGCCCCCGCTTCCGCCACCGCCTGGTGGCTGCTGACCGCGGTGACCTGCACCGTCTCGCCTTTAAGATTAAGGGTCAGGTGGAGCTTCCCCATTTCCGGAGGAGAGAGGGTTAAAGTGACCTTGTTCTCCCCGGGCTTAAGATGCCCCAGGACGCCGGTTTGCACCTGGGACCAGAGGGACTCCCGGGCTTCCGGAGTCAGCAGGGCCTGGGCGGCTGAGGCAGGGTCGCCGGAGCCGAGGACCCCGGAAAAATTGATTTCCTGAGCCGAGGCAAAGAAGGGGAAATTCTGGCCCCATTGACCGCCCGCGCCGCCCTGCCCGAAATCGAGCTGCTGTTCACCGGGCTGAAAAGAGGCCATCACGGGTTGCACCGGGGCCCCATCCTGGTTCAGGAATTGGAACTGGCTCAAGGACAGCCCCTGCTGATTCAGGGCCTGGGCCAACTGCTGCACTCCGGGGGCGGCTCCTTCCGCCAGCGTCGGCTGGGAGGGAACCGCGGTGACCTCCACCATCTTGCCGGTGACATTCAGGTTGAGTTGGACCTCCCCCAATTCCGGGGGATTGAGGGTTATAGTGGTCTGGTTTTCTCCGGGACGGAGATGATTAAGGACCGCGCTTTTTACCTGGGACCAGAGGGCATCCCGGGCTTCCGGAGTCAGGGAGGCAGCGGCGGCCGGGGCCGGCGCGTCAGCGGCTGCGGCGGCTGCGGGCGACCCTTCCTGGTACTGGTTGTCACCCAGGAGAGAGGCCAAAAATTTATTCACCTCCGGCCCGCCGGGGAGGCTGATTTCCGGGGTCTGGGAAGACTGGAGAGGAACTGTGGAATTCTTGGCCAAATTACCGGCCGCGGCGTTTCCCCCCTCAAGCAGGTCGGACTGCTGCAACCGGGGAATGGCCCGGAAGCGGACGCTCTTCGGCAGGTAAAGGGGCTTGGGGACCTCCAACTGCCCGGATGGTTCGGCCGGGGGCGCCATCTGCAAGAGGCCGAGTTGCAGTTCCTCCCGGTTGGTGGGGGTGGGGCCGGAGACCAGGGTCTGGGCCAGCTCCGGGTCCATGCCCGCCTGCACCAAAAGCTGGCGCCATTTTTCCAATACCTGGTCCCCGCCCAGCAGGGCGGGCGACGCCTGGGCGCTAACCTTGGCCGGATCAAGGCCGGCGGTGGCAGCGGATTTGGGAATCTGCTGAATGAGCTGCCACACCTGGGTCAGGGGAATGCCCTGGGGATAATTCTGCTGGTCCAGTTTGGTCAGGGCCTCCGGCGGCACGCCCAATTGCTGCAGTTCCAGGCGCAAATCCGCCAGGGCCTGGGGCGGCAGGGTAAGATTTTCCCAGAGGCGCTGGTATTC
>DYJG01000482.1 GCA_020723225.1 Desulfobacca acetoxidans
ACCGAAGGGTAGGCCCTCACCCCCATGATGGACCGGGCCTTGGCGTTCACCGGATAAACCACCCCGGTATAACCGTAGCGCAGCACGTTGCTGAAGACCGCCCGGCCGACGCTCTCCGGACGGATGGAGGCTCCGACCACCGCCACCGATTGGGGCGCGAAGATTCCGTGCAGCCGGGAATTGGGGAAATCGCCCATTTTTGCCGCCTTTCTTAACAAAGAGTTCCGAGTTCCAGGTTCCAAGTTCCAAGTTGAGGCATTGGAAAAAGTCCCTCTTCTGTCATTCTGAACGTCGCGCAGCGGAGTGAAGAATCTATCTTTTCGGGCTGTCAGGACCTCTAATCTGCCTGTAATCATCGGCACCGCCGGGAAAAACTCACCGCTAAAAACCAGATTCTTCGGGCGCTTTGCGCCCTCAGAATGACAAACAAGAGGTCTTTCTCAGAGGCCCCCCGGTGAGAATCTTCGAAACCGATCCTCCTGCCTCAAGCCATCAACTAGCCTAACATTTTCTCTTTCCCTAGCGGCAAATATTTTCCCGGTAGGCAAGCTTTTCCACCTGGAGATGGGGAAAATTTTGCTGCCTTCGAGTCCAAGTTAATAATTTTAAAGATTAACTTAATATTATTAATAAGTTTTCTAACTTATGGCTGGCATATCTTTTGCGTTCTTTAAGTGCGTAATTTTCTTCACGTTTCATTTAGCCGTCCAATAACCTTCGATTGAACCAAGCAACTCTTTACAGCAATTTTTTCTTTCTGGAATCCGGGGGATGCCGGGAGCGTCCCCTTTGGCGGCGAAAACAACCCGGCCAAACCGTCCATAAGATGGGGGCCTCATAGGCCCAAGTCAATATGTGCCAGTCAGTTCCCGGTGGGGCCGGGGAAAGATGGAAAGGAGGTGGCGCCGGAAGCCGGGCCAAATTGAAAACCGCGGCAAAAGGGCAGGAAGTTCTACTTCCAGGAAATCAGGCAAACAAAAAGGAGAGGGTCATGAGTATTGACGCAATAAGCGGCGGTGGTGGCGGGTATAACATGCCCTCCATCAGCGAAATGCGGCAACGGATGTTCACCCGCATGGACCAGGACGGCGACGGGGTGATCAGCAAGACCGAATGTGAAACCGCGGCGAGCGAGATGTCCCAAAAAACCGGGCTGTCCATCACCGCAGACCAGATGATGTCCATCTTCGACCTGGATCAGGACGGCGTCATCACCCAGGCCGAACAGACCGAGGCCAGCCCCACGTGGGAAGAGCACATGAAAGGCCTCATGGAGACGGCGGGAATCAAGCCCATGGGCCCGCCGCCGCCTCCCCCGGAGATGGGCGGCGAATTATCCGAGTTGGTGAAGGAAATCTTAGCCGCTGTGGACACCGATGGCGACGGCGCCATCAGCCAGACCGAATATGACGCGGCCATGCAACAACTTGGGGTCGGTCAGGAAAGCGACGCGACTTCGTCCACAGCCTCCACCTCCACCGAGGAGACCGGCTTGGCCGCGCTGCTGGCCCAACTGCTCGAAATGCTGAAAAAAATGGAAGAAGATTCCTATTCCCAATATGCCCAGGAATCGCAAGACTATCAGGGCATGAACTCTTACGCCTAAGGCGATTCCCGGCGTATGCAAATCCGCATTTCCAAGAACCACCAAAGGCGGCCAGGGAAGGCCGCCCTCTAGGACCGTTTTTCGTTTTTCGTTTTGCGTTGTCCGTTTTGCGTTTTGTCAAAAAATCTTGCGTCTTTCTTTGCGTCTTGGCGTCTTTGCGTGAGGTTTATCTTTTCATATCAGCCCTAAATCCAGCCGCACCTGCTCTGCCAGCCGGGGCAGGGCTTCTCTTACCTCCGGAGAGAGATCGGCCCCCGGCGCGAAATCTTTTCCTTCGATGCCGTAAACCATAAGGCAAGGCGGCAATTGACCCAGCGATCGGGCGACTTCGATCTGCTCAGCCACCCCGAAGGCGTGGCTGGAAGAGGCGGCAAACATCCGCCGGGGCAGGGGCTCCTCGTGGGCGGCAAACCGGAAGATGGCGCCGGGGGAAGAGGCGGAAGCCACTGCGTCGATCACCACCACCTTTTGGGCCCCCTGCCAGCCCTCCAGCAGGCCGGTCAGGTCCCCTTCGAGTTCCAAAACCTTAACCCCAGGCGCCTGCATCTCCCGGAGCAGAGCCGCGGCAGCCAGGCCCGCGGCGTCATCGCCCCGGAAGAGGTTGCCGATGCCGATTATCAGGATTTCAGCCATTTTGCCTCAGGCCATGATAATGCCGGAATGAATTAAAGGGAGAAAAGGGGAAGAGGTGAAAAGGGGAAAAGGAAAATTTATACTGAGCGACTTAATTATCTCTGCGGCCTCTGCGCCTCTGCGAGAAACCTTTTTTATCTCGCAGAGACGCAGAGAGCGTAGAGATTAATAATGCGCAATTATTTATGTCGCCATGTATAGTTACTCGTTCTTAGCCCTTCCCTTTTCCCCTTTTCCCCTTTTAACCATTTCCCCCTTGTCTACCTGTCAAATTTCAATTTCAGAAAATGGGTGGCGCACGAAATACACGGATCATAATTGCGGATCATCTGTTCGCATTGCCAGGTGAGTTGGTCTTCGGGGAGATCCAGGTTGGCGGCCACGAATTGCCGGAGGTCTTCCTCCATGGACTTCTGGTTCTGGGAGGTGGGGGGCACGATCTTCGCTTCCTGAATCAGCCCT
>DYJG01000483.1 GCA_020723225.1 Desulfobacca acetoxidans
GCCTCTTTCCGCCCCGCCTTTTTCCAAACCGGCGCGCATCCGGACATTGTCCTGAAGAAAGCGCCTCTTCCGCCCACGGCCAAAAACGGTGGCGAGGCTCCGGCCATCTGGCAAAACCTGCAGATGGACCTGGCCCTGGAAGCCCCCGGCGGCGCTTGGGTCCGGGACAAACGCCTGCAAGTGCAGTTGGCCGGCACCCTTCAGGTCCGGAAGCAGAAGGGGGAACCCTTATATTTTGCCGGCGGGCTCCACTCCTTGAAAGGCACCTACGAACTCCAGGGACGCCCCTTTAAAATCGAACGCGCGGACATCCGCTTCCCCGGCAAACCCCAGGGGGACGTGACCCTGGAGGGCCGGGCCACCCACGAAATTTCCGGAACCACCCTGATCCTCATCGCCTCCGGCCCCGTCAACCAGCCCCAGGTACGGATGGAAAGCATCCCCCCCCTGCCTCCCCAGGACCAGTTGGCCTACCTGGTGTTCGGCCGCCCGGCCCAGAGCCTCTCCCAGGAGGAATTTCGCTCTGTGGGGCAACAGGCCGTGGGGATCGTCGGGGGCATTTCCGCCCAAAAACTCCAGGAAATCCTGGGGCGCGACTTCCCCCTGGTGGGCGATGTCCGCTTGAAAAGCGGCCTGTCCGAAGGCCGGCAGATCGTGGGGGTGGCCAAACCCCTCACCAAGGACATCACGGTTTCCTTCGAACGCAAGACCAGCCCCCTGTACCGGGACGACACCAACCAGGTGCGCCTGGAATACAAGGTCAACAAATACCTCAGCCTGGAATCCCAGATGGGCCAGCGCAACTCGGGGGGGGATGTCTTTTTTAATTTGGATTTTTGAGTTGGGAAACCACTTCTTCCAATCTGGGAAACTCCCCCGCCCTCTCCCCCAGCCGCCGCTGTAATTCTTTCACAGCCGCCGGGATATAACGGGCAAAATAGTTTTTTTTCTTCACCTTGGTCAGGTAGCCGTAAGCCCCCAGGATTTGCAGGTTGCGGCTCAGCGCCAGGTAGGCGTATTGCCGGCGGAAGGCCGCCTCGTCGACTGCGACCTTCTTTTGCAACTCTTTAAGATAGTACGCCAGCAACTCCTCCTGCCACTGGGGGCTCAACCCCACATAAGGGTCGATGAGCAGGGCCGCGACATCATATCCCAGGGGTCCCAAACGCGCCCCCTGGAAATCGATGACCCGCAGGCGCCCGTTTTTGATCATCAGGTTCCGGGATTGGAAATCCCGGTGCAGGAAATAGAGGCCGTGGGTGGCAACCGCCCCCTGGATCAGCCGGTCAAAATCCTCCGCCAGTTCGATGGCTGCTATTTTCAAGCCCAGGTATCCCTGGAGGAAGGCCAGGACGAAATAGAGGCACTCCCGCTCCCGCAAGAACGGCCCGTCCACCACCGGGGTGTCAAAGCACCAGCCGGTATCAAACCCCTCCAGGCCGCCAATCTGCATCTGCACCAGGATATCCAGGGCCTGGCGATACTGGAACCGCACCTGGGTATCGGCCTTCTGGGTCTTTAAAACCCCTTCCAGGCTGATGTCCCCCAGGTCCTCCAGCAGCATCCAGCCCTCTTCCGGGCAGTAGTGAAAGATCTCCGGAACCGGGATTCCTTTCCCCCGCAAATGCCTGCCGATGCGGAAATAGGAATCGTTTTCCGTGACTTCCCGGCCGGGGGCATAGGGATGCCAGAGCAGGACCCTGGTGGGAGACCCCGGCAGCCGGAAAAAGCGGCGGTCCGACCCGTCCCCGGCCAGGGGCTGGGCGCCCGTTAGAGAAACTCCCTGCGCCGTGGCCGTGTCTTCCAGACGCTTGGTGATGATAAAATCCTGCAATTTGTCCTCCAAGTATTAGGGAATCGGCTGAAGAGAGCTGGGATTTAGTAATAAGTGATAAGTGATACGTAAAAGAAACAGATCGGCTGCTTCTTCCTTTTACTTCTGCTCACCGCGCACTTATTACTTATTACTCTCATTCCCCATCACTATCGCGTCCCGGGCCGATTGGCCGACCCGGGCCCCCGGAGCCACCAGACACCCTTCCAAGGTCACCCCCGGACCGATCCGGGCCCCCTCACCCACCACCGTCTTTTTCAAGATTGCCCCCTCCCCCACCTGCACCCCTGCCCCCAGGCAGACGCAGCCGTGGCATTCCACCCCTTCACCTAAAACGGCTTGAGGTCCCAACAAAGGGTCGGTGAGGGGCGGCAGGAACCGGGCCAAGGACGGCCCTTCGCCCTCCAGCAAGCGGCAGTGGGCGGCCAAATAACCCTCAAGGCTCCCCACATCCTGCCAGAAATGGCCGGACACCACCAGGGTGTCGATCCGCTCCCCCGCGGCCAGGGCTTCTCTCCAGGCGGCCACTAAGTCGTAATAGCCAGCAGGGGGCAGATATTTAAATATTCCCCGCCTCACCACCTGCACGCCGGTGTAAGCCAGGGGCGGCCCCGCGGCCGCGGCCGGGCGTTCGCCAATACCTGCCAGCTTACCCCGGGGGTCAAGCCAAACGTTATTGAACCCGGGAAAATCATGGAGCACCAGGGTGGTGACGGCCTCCGGCTGATGGCTGCGGTAGACCCCGGCCAGATCCAAGTCGGTGAGGATATCGCCATTAACCGCCAGAAATGTCTCGGCCCGGAGGATTTCCCCCAATTGCCTTAAGCCCCCGCCGGTGCCCAGCA
>DYJG01000484.1 GCA_020723225.1 Desulfobacca acetoxidans
TTGCGCCTTTGCGTCTTTGCGTGAGGCTTCTTTTCGGAACATAAATGGGTCCGCGCCGGTTTATCATGGAACCAGGGGCTCTTTGGCAAATTCCTGTTTTACCCTCCAGGCAAACTCCTTTTGGAAGATCTCGATATCCATGGCTTCATCCTGCCGGCCGCTGAGATAAAGGGCCAGGCCTTTATTTATCAGGGCTTCCCGGTCTTGGGGATTAATTTCCAGGGCCTGGTCAAAATAATCCAGACTGGCCGGGAATCCCCCCATGCCCAACAGGGATCTGCCTTTTCCCAGCAGGGCGTGAAAATGGCGGTGATCTTGCTGTAAAATCCGGTCGAAAATGCCGCCAGCCTCATCATTGCGTCCCAGGTCGAGCAGCAGGAAGGCTTGCATTTCCAGGGCCCGGGGATTGTCGTGATCGACGGCCAGCTCCTTTTGGGTATAGAACAGGGCCTCCTCCAGTAAACCTTCCTGGGCCAGGGTCATGGCCCCTTCCATGCAGGGGGTATCCACCCCCACCACCTTTTTGATGAGCCCCTCAAAGGTCCCGTCGATCACCTGCCGGCCCAAGTGGGCCACCAGGCCGCCGTGCCCGGGCATGACATGTTGAATTTCTCTCTTGCGCAGGGTCCGCAGCGAGTATAGATAGTGATCCATCCTCCCCCCGGCCGATGGGTCCACTTCCGCCATGGCATGAGGCAGAACGGTGTCTCCGGAGAACAGGGTCCGGGTGGGTTCATGAAAAAGAGAAATCCCGTCCAGGGTATGTCCGGGAGTGTGGATCACTTCGAATTCAAAACCGCTCAAATTGATGGTTTCCCCGCCTTTAACTTCGGTCAGCCGGCAGCCCAGGGACTCAACCAGTTCCTTATATTGCTGGGGGCCGGCGGCGTGCATAATGATCTCCACTTCGGAGATACGATAACCGGGATATCCTCTGAATAATTCCAGGGCGCCCATCACGTGGTCCGGATGGCCGTGGGTCAGGGCGATCTTCTTGATATCCGTGAGGTCGAACCCCAGGTCCAGGAGCTGCATAAATGCGGTGTAATCGTTTCCCGGGTCGATAATGGCTAGATAATCCCCCTGGATCAGATAATTATTGCAGGAGAAATCATACCCAAAGAGAAAAAAGGTCTTCTCGAACAAGGGGTTGCTGATCTTTAGGAGTTCCGCCAGCGTTTGCCAATTCTCCTGGGTATGGAGCTCGTAGTTGCTGATTTCATCCATGGTAATAATTTCACTCCCGATAAGCTAAATTTCGGTTCTAATTTGGGATTGTCAATAGTGCGGTTGTGAAGAAAAAAGAGTTCCTGGCCTCCCTCGAAAGAGAAGGAGGCCAGGGGATTGGGCAAGTGCGCGTTAATTACGGCGCGGCATAGGGCAGGGTGAATTTCAGTTTCATCTTCCCGTCGGGCCACCACTTGCGCTGCTTGGTTTCCCCGGGATAGACGTCCACTGCTTCGAATTCATCCTGGTCCCGGCCGCTGGGGCCGCCCCCCACTTTCCGGAGGATCTGGTCGATTTGCAGCTCAAAGAAGTGAAATTCCGTGAGCTCGAACTTGGTGATGACCTCGGCAGGGAGCAAAACGGCATAGCCCGTCTCCTTGCTGGTCACCCATTCGAATGGTTCATTGGGAGTGGCGGTTACTTCTTCTTTGCCGTTGATGACCTTAAACAAGGTTCCTTTGACCTTGTCGCCGATCTGCACATCGTAATCCGCGAACAGCTCGTCGGGGAGATACCACCACAGGGCCCGGAACCCCGTCTTGACATAACCCCGAACCAGCATGGGATCAAAGCCACAAACACCTAAGCGGCATTTTTCGGGCATGTTCACCCTCCTATCGTACTCTGGTAATGGGAATCACCATTGCTGACTGCATCCCCTCAGTCCGGGGAGCCGTCGCCTATCTCCAGATATTCCTGCAATTCCAAGACCTGCCGGTAGCAGAAATCCAGAAAGTCCCGGGCCTGGCCCTGGTCGAGATGGTCGGTCACCACCATCCGGCGGATATAGGGGTAGATGTATTCCTCGATCTCCTGGGAAAAATCCTGACAGAGAAAGAGATATTCATCCCCTCCCCGGGGCGGCGCCGACTGGAAGTAATCCTCCCTCCAGGCCTGCACCATGCCCCGCAGGGTATCCAGTTCTTCCACCCCGTGCCGGCGGGTTTCCTCAAGATTTAGCTTCGAAGGCATAGCACTTTTTAATCACGTCCATCTCCGAGATGGACCAGTAATGGGGCCAGTGGATTTTCTTGCACCAGCCGATGATATCCGCGGGCGGGAACCCGGAGCCCTTGAGCACCCATTTCAGATACTTGCACTGCCAGCAGATGTGGTCGGTGTGCTTCTCCGCCTCCAGCACCTTGGCCAGGAACTGTACCGGGTTCAACTTTTTGGCTTCGATCATTTCCTCTTTTTTCATGGCCATGAGCAGCTTCCTCCCCTACCAGTCCTTGACTTGCCCATTCTTGATTTTCTCCTGGTATTCCGCCCAGACCTCAGGAGAGAGCTTCTCGATGTCCCAGAAGAAGCCGAACGAACCGGCCAACCCCGCGGACGGCGGCTGGGGCCGCCAGCCCCGGACCGGCTTGCCCCGGATGCTGAACTTCACCGTGTCGGCGTGGCCCAGGTAAATCTCCCGGGGCAGGCAGGTGAAGGGCCGGGTGCGG
>DYJG01000485.1:0-608 GCA_020723225.1 Desulfobacca acetoxidans
GGGCCCGGGGACCGCCGGCCAGATAAGCGTCTCCGGTCATCGGCGCAGCGCGTTCGGCCGCAGTGGCCCCCCAATTGTCCCCCCAGGAGGTATAGGCTTTAAAGAGAATTACGATTCCCAGCATCAAGGCCGCGGCGATGAGGATTAGATTAAGGGGCATTTGCTAGTCTCCGGCGGCTGATCGAGGAGAGAGGTTTGCACCAGGCTCGAAATAGTATCAATTTTTATTTTATAACCGGAACATTTTGGCATATATTTATTCAAGTTAGGAGAATTTATTATGGAAGCTTCACTGGAAGATGCCAAGGTTAAGGCCCTTTTGAAAGAAACCCTGGTCGAACTTCTGGAAGAGCGCCGGGAGGAATTTTCCGAACTGCTCCTTGAGGCCCTGGAAGATCTGGCTCTGTCCCGAGCGATTCGGGAGGGTGAAGACACCGGCTTCGTAGATAAAAAAGAAATCCTCAAAATCATCGCAGGCCGGGCGTGAACCTCGCGTTTACCAGGAGCTTCGCCAAAGCGGTTATAATCTAATAATATCAAAAATATATGTAAAAATCACTCATTTCAGGAAATCAGGCTCTCTACGAAAGTCCCCCCAACTGTCATTC
>DYJG01000485.1:618-2669 GCA_020723225.1 Desulfobacca acetoxidans
CGGCAGCCTTTCCCCGACGGTGCCGATGGTTAAAAGCAAATCGGAAATCCTTCCCCCCCAAAAACCAGATTCTTCACTCCGCTTCGCTCCGTTCAGAATGACAACGGAGTGACTTTCGCAGAGGTCTATAATTCCAATATCCTACAATTTTCTAACCTTCTTTAACTCCTCCCCGATATCTCTAAAGGCTTTTCCGGTTCTTTGCTGTATGATAAAGGGCCGGGAGGCGATACTACATCGACCGGACGCCACAGCGAAATCGACAATTCTCAAGATCACGAGGAAACATCATGGCAGAGAAACTGAAAACTGCGACCCTTCCAAACCGGCTTCAGGAGTTATGTCCCACGGTGGAAAATCTCAAGCTCATGCTGCTGGCGGGCCGGCATGCCTTCAACCGGCACAGCCAGGCCAAACTGGAAGAAATCGCCGAACTGCGGGAAGACACCGTCTTGGACCTGGACCCCGTCTTCGAGGATCTGGAAGCGGACCTGGGGAAGGGCGCCGAAGCCGATAAGCCTGAGTTGCTCAAGTTCAAAGAGATCGTCTCCCAGGTGGAATTAATGGCGGACAAGATCGCCAAACTGGCGGAGCCCATCCGCCAAAAAGGCAACCGCGGGGCCATCCTGGCGGATAAGGATTTATTTTTCGTCAACGATCTCTTTTCCCAATTGACGGGATTCATGAGCACCCTGGTGGATATCTTCCACATTAATGACGCTTCCCTGAAGGCCTACGTCCTGCACGAGGGCGCAAAGCTCAGGGACGTTTGCTTCCGCAATGAAACGGAGCATGAAACAAACATGATGGACTCTCCCGGCCAGGCCGGAGCCTGGTCCGTTTATATCGCCCTCCTGAATCGTTTCCGGGAAATCTTGGGGCATCTGCTTAATATCGTGAAGAGCTTGGAATAGATGGTTTACTTCAGGGAGATTCCTGTCCCGAATCCTTTGATAAACTCGCTGGTCTGTGGTATAAGACGCACACCGTGCACCGTTTTCGTCGTTTCATAAAACATGAAGATTGTCAGTATGTTACCTTTAACTCTTTGAAGAAGAATGAAACGAGCCCAGGAGGAAAGATGGCCAAACGCATTCTTGCCGGATGGGTAGTAGTGATGGGAGCGATCGTATCAGCCCTCCTCCTGGTTCTGCCGGCCGCGGCGGAAAAGGCCGCGACCGGGAAAGCTCCGGAAATCACCCGGGGCGCGGTCACCGGCCAGACCCAGGCCAAGGGTTATAACCACCCCAATCAGTATATGCACGTCAGGCCGGTACCCATTGCCGAGAATATGGAGCCGGTCATCCAGCACCCCGAGCAGGACAAATCGGCCAAAGAAAAACTGGCCGCGATGGAGAAGCGCTTCGGCAGGAAGCCCAATATCCTGATCTTCATCACCGACGACGTGGGCTGGCTGGACCCGGGTTTTAACGGCGGCGGCGAGGCGGTGGGCAATCCCACGCCCAACCTGGATAGATTGGCCCACGGGGGTCTGATCCTGACCTCCGCCTACTCCACCCCCAGTTGCACCCCCACCCGGGCCACCATTCATACGGGCCAGAACCCCCTGCACCACGGCCTGCTCCGGCCGCCCATGTACGGCGAGCCGGGAGGGCTGGACGGCGCGGTCACCCTGCCGGCCATCCTCCAGAAGTTGGGCTATGTCACCCAGGGGGTGGGCAAGTGGCACATGGGCGAGAACGAGGGTTCGCTCCCCCAAAACGTGGGCTATGACGACTATTACGGGTTCCTGGGGGTCTCCGACATGTACACCGAATGGCGGGACATCTATTTCAACCCGGAAGTGGCCCTCAGCCCGGGGCGTTTCCAGATGATGGAGAAACTGGGTTTCAACCATTACAACGTCCATTGCGTGAAGGGCAAGAAAGAAGTCGAAAACGTCTACGAAATCAACCTGAGCACCATCGGCAACCTGGATCAGGATTGGTGCAGCTATAGCGAAAAGTTCATCCAGAAGATGGCCAAGAGCCAAAAGCCCTGGTTCCTCTACCACGCCACCCGGGCCTGCCATTTCGACAATTATCCGAATC
>DYJG01000486.1 GCA_020723225.1 Desulfobacca acetoxidans
GCCGTGCAATACGGGGTCACCCGGGATTATGTCCTGGGCCTGGAGGTGGTCCTGCCCACGGGGGAGATCATCGACACCGGCGTGCGCACCATGAAGGGGGTGGTGGGCTACGACCTCACCCGCCTCTTTCTGGGGTCGGAGGGCACCCTGGGCGTGATCACCAGGATTATCCTCCGGCTGGTGGCGAAACCTGCGGCCCGGCGCACCCTGGCCGCGGCCTTCGGGACGCTTAAAGCCGCGGCCGAGGCGGTGAGCCGGATTCTCGCCTCGGGTCTCGCGCCCACGGCCCTGGAGTTCATGGACCACGTCACCCTGGGCTGCGTCCGGGAGATGCTGCCCTTTGCCGTGGACTCGTCAGCCGCGGCCTTACTGCTGATAGCTGTGGACGGCCACCCCCGGGACGTGGCCGAGCGGGCCGGGGCCATGGCCGCTTTCTGCCGGGAGCAGGGGGCCGACCCGGTGCTCCAGGGCCAAACCATCGAGGAAGCCGAGCGCTTATGGGCGGCCCGGAAGGTCATCTCCCCGGCCCTGAAAAGAGTAAAGCCCCACAAGGTGAGCGAAGACGTGGTGGTGCCGTTGGGCGCCATCCCGGAATTGATCACCGGCCTGGATGAGCTCTCCCGCCGCCGGGGGCTGGTCATCCCCTGCTACGGCCATGCGGGGGACGGCAACATCCACGTCAACGTCCTGTACGACCGGGGTTTGGAGGAGGAAGCAGCGGCGGTGGAGCCGACCGTGGAAGAAATCTTCGTCCTGGTGCGCCGGCTGCAGGGCACCCTGTCCGGGGAGCACGGCATCGGCCTCACCAAGGCCCCTTATCTGGGGATGGAGCTGTCCCCCGCGGCCATAGCCCTGCAAAAACGCCTCAAACAGGCCTTTGATCCCCGCAACATCATGAATCCGGGCAAGATTTTTCCCCAACCGTCCCAGGCCAGGGTCCGGGAACAAGAAGGAATTTGAGGAAGGCTGGAATTAATCTTTAGATTTTTTTATTGCTTGACAAAATTTTCACAATGCCGTAATTTTGAAAAACCAAAAAAAATCAACCCCGGCGATAAATATTCAAAGGAGGATATACCGGCATGGCCACAGTCGAATACAAGGGTAAACAATTTACAGTTGACGAAGACGGCTTCCTGGAGAACCTGGACCAGTGGTGCCAGGAATGGGTGGATTATGTGAAGGATTCCGAAGGCATCAAAGAACTGACCGACGAGCATTGGAAAGTCATCAACATGCTCCAGGATTATTACAAAAAGAACGGCATCGCCCCCATGGTGCGGATTCTCTCCAAGGTGACCGGCTTCAAGCTGAAACACATCTATGAGCTGTTCCCCTCCGGACCGGGCAAAGGTGCCTGTAAGATGGCAGGGCTGGCCAAACCCACCGGTTGCGTCTAAGCATCCTCCATTTTCGATATACCCTAATTACGGATTTGAGCAGGTTCCCCCTGACCCAGGGGGAATCTGCTTACTTTTGCGTGGTGGAATTTCCTACACCGCAAAAAAGAATTATTTGACAACTATGCCCTTTCCCCATTAAACTCTCTGGTATACTAAACTACCACAATAATCTTTTTTCAGAGTTCATGTCCGCATAACGGCAGGGGAAATACCGCCGGCCGGGATGGAATTCCTGGAGGAGTAAGCCCATGTCCCGCCCCATTAATAAGGTCTTATTTATCGAACCCCGGGCGCCCCGGCCCCATATCTTCAGCCGGGTGGCGATTCCCCGTATCGGCCCGGTGCTGTTGGGCACCATTTTGCAGCGCCGGGGGCTGGAGGTAAAGGTCATCATCGAGGAGATCTCCACTCCCGATTATCATACCCTTAACTTTCATCCCGATCTGGTCTGTATCTCCAGCATCACCTCCACCGCGCCCCGGGCCTATGAACTGGCGGATTTTTATCGGGGGCAAGGGTTGCCGGTGATCATGGGAGGGGCGCACCCCAGCTTCGTGGTCCGGGAGTCCCTGGACCATGCCGATTACGTCATTTGCGGGGAAGGGGACGAAGCCCTGCCGGAGTTGGTGAATATCCTCAATAACGGCGGGGATGTAAGCGGGGTGGGGAATCTGGCCTATCTCGAAGACGGGGCTATGCGCCAGAATCCCTGGCGGCCGTTTCTGGAAAACCTGGACGACCTGCCCATCCCCAATTACGAGGTGGTCCACGACTGGAACGCCCGCCGGGGCCGCCGTTTCGTGTCCATCGCCACTTCCCGGGGCTGCCCCTTTAATTGCCGGTTCTGCGGGGTGATCAAACTCTTCGGCCGCAAGTACCGCTTCAATTCCGTGGACCGGGTGCTGGAAGAAATCCGGCAAAACGGGGTCAAGGCCCACCACGTCTTTTTTTGCGACGACAACTTCACCGCCAACCGGGAGCGGATCAAGGAATTATGCCAGCGCATGCTCCAGGAAAAGCTGAAGATCGAATGGAGCGCGCAGGTGCGGGTGGAAGCGGCTAAGGACGAGGAATTGATGGAGCTCATGGCCCGGACCGGTTGTTACTGCGTCTTCGTGGGCCTGGAATCCATCAACCCCGCCACCTTGAAGTTGTACAACAAGTCCCAAACCGTGGAAAACATCGAGGAGTGCGTCCTGAATTTCCACCGCCACGGCATCCGGGTCCACGGCATGTTCGTCTTCGGCTCGGAAGAGGACCA
>DYJG01000487.1 GCA_020723225.1 Desulfobacca acetoxidans
TAGCCACGAGTCCTCCGTTTGAGTTCAAAGTTCAAAGTTCAAGGTTCAAAGTTGAAGACTCTCAAGAATTAAACATTGAACTTTTAAGGGGACCTCACATAAGGAAAGGTATTTTTAGCCATCCCCACAAAAGGGGAGGGAATCTAAAGGATGATACTGTACATAGCATTAGAACCGGCCCTCAAAACTTTGAACTTTGAACCTTGAACTTTGAACTAACCAACAATTTCAGTCCCAATACCAGTATCGGTGAATATCTCTAAAAGCACCGCGTGCGGCAGCCTGCCGTCCAAAATATGGGCCTTGGCGACGCCTTCCTCCAGGGCTTCTAAGCAGCACATGAGCTTGGGAATCATGCCCCCGGAGACGGCCCCCTCCTCCATCATGGTCACCGCCTGGCGGCGGGTGAGGCTGGAGACGAGTTGGCCTTGCCCATCCAGGACCCCGGGGACGTCGGTGAGCAGGATCAGCTTGGCGGCATTCAGAGCCCCGGCCACCGCGCCGGCCACGGTGTCGGCGTTGATGTTGTAGGTCTCCCCCTGCTCCCCCGCCCCCACCGGCGCGATCACCGGGATAAAATGCTGGGCCTGAAGAGTGCGGATCAGGTCCACGTTGACCGCGGTCACCTCCCCCACCAGGCCGATGTCGATGATCTCCGGGGGTTCGTCGGCCTTAGGCCGGTAAAACTCCATCTTCTGGGCCTGGAGGAGATTGCCGTCCTTGCCCGAAAGTCCCACGGCCCGGCCCCCTGCAGTGTTGATCAAGTTGACGATCTCCTTGTTGATCTTCCCGGCCAGGACCATCTCCACCACGTCCATGGTGGGCGCGTCCGTGACCCGGAGGCCCTCCACGAAGCGGGTGGGGATGTTCAGCTCTTTCAGGTATTGCCCGATCTGGGGGCCGCCGCCGTGGACCACCACCACGTTGATGCCTAAGTGCTGCAAGAGGGCGACGTCCTGGGCGAAGCCGGCCTTCAACTCCAAGTCCTGCTGGGCCGCGCCCCCGTACTTGACCACCAGGGTCTGGCCCTGGAAGCGGCGCAGGTAGGGCAGGGCCTCTAATAAGATTTCAGCTTTGGCAATCAGTTCTTTGGTCATGAAGCACGGATAGCTCCCCAGACGGTTAGGTGAAAAGGGGAAGAGGGAAAAAGGGGAAAAGGAAAAAGATTTGCTTATTCGAATTACCTTTTAACCTTTTACCCTTTTTCCCTTTTCACCTTCATCTAAAGAATATACCTGCTCAAATCCTCATCCTCGATGAGATTCGCCAGCCGCTCCCGCACATAATTGGAGTTGATGGCGATTTCCTGCTCCTTCATATCCGGGGCCTGGAATGAAATCTCCTCCAGGAGTTTTTCCATGATGGTGGCCAGCCGACGCGCGCCGATGTTTTCCGTGCGTTCGTTGACGCTGGTGGCCAGGGCCGCGATTTCTTGCACCGCGTCCGGGGTGAAATTCAGGGTAATGCCCTCCGTGGCCATCAGGGCCCGGTATTGCTTGATCAGGGCGTTTTCCGGCTCGGTGAGGATGCGTTCGAACTCCGCGGCGCCTAAAGATTGCAGTTCCACCCGGATGGGGAAGCGGCCCTGCATCTCCGGGATCAAATCCGAGGGCTTGGACATGTGAAACGCTCCCGAGGCGATGAAGAGCACGTGGTCGGTGCGCACCATGCCGTATTTCGTAGTCACCGTGGTGCCTTCCACAATGGGCAGGAGATCCCGCTGCACCCCCTCCCGGGAGACGTCCGGGCCCCGGGAATGGTCCCGGCCCGCGATCTTGTCGATTTCGTCCAGGAAGATGATGCCGTTTTGCTCCACCTTGCGCCGGGCCTCCTCCAGCACCCGGTCCATGTCGATGAGGCGCTGGGATTCCTCCTGGTAGAGAATCTCCCGGGCCTCCGCCACCTTGACCCGGCGCTGCTTGGTGCGGCCCGGCAGGAGGTTCCCCAGCATCTCTTTGAAATTGAAATCCAACTCCTCCAACCCGGCGCTGGAAAAAATCTCCACCACCGGGGTGGCGCGTTGGGCCACCTCCAGGTCCACGAAGCGCTCTTCCATCTTGCCGGCCCGGAGCATGTCCCGGAGCTTTTCCCGGGTGGCGTCGCCTTCGCCTTCCGCCGCGCCCTCCCGGGTGGGGAGAAGCAGGTCCAGGAGACGCTCCTCCACCGCTTCCTGGGCCTTGGCCTTGACCTTGTCCCGCTCTTCGGCCTTGACCATGGACACCGCCAATTCCATCAGGTCCCGGACCATGGATTCCACGTCCCGGCCCACGTAGCCCACTTCCGTGAACTTGGTGGCTTCGATCTTCAGAAAAGGCGATTGGGCCAGCTTGGCCAGCCGCCGGGCGATCTCGGTCTTGCCCACCCCGGTGGGGCCGATCATGATGATGTTTTTGGGCGCGATTTCGTCCCGCAATTCCTCGGGGATCTGCTGCCGCCGCCAGCGGTTTCTGAGCGCCACGGCCACGGAGCGCTTGGCCTCCTCCTGGCCGACGATATATTTATCCAGCTCCGCCACGATCTCCCGGGGGGTGAGTTGGCCCCCGTTGGTTTCGTGGGTGAGGGGTTTGATGAGCCATTCCATGTTGTTTATCCTTGATGAGCTGTCAGCTGTCAGCGATCAGCTTTCAGCCAAAAATAGATTGCCTTTCAAGAAGTTCG
>DYJG01000488.1 GCA_020723225.1 Desulfobacca acetoxidans
CTGGGATGCCTCCTGGCCCTTTATCTGGCCGGCTGCGCCCCCAGGATTTACGAGACCCCTTACGTCCCCCCGCCGCTGCCGCCCAAGCCGGCGCCGCCTCCCGTGGTCAGCCGGCCGGTTTACTACGTCGCCGCCAGCCGCCTCAATCTCCGGGGTTGCCCGGGCATGGACTGTCCCAAAATTTCCCTGCTGGAACAGAATGAAGCCGTGGAAAAAATCGGGCAACTGGATGATTGGTTCGAAGTGATCGTCAAACGGGACGGCAACCGGGGTTGGGTCTCCTCCCGGCATCTCTCTTCGGAGCCGGTGCCCCCTGCCGTGGAAGCGCCGCCGCCGCCCCCGCCCGTGGCGCCGCCTCCGGCCCCCCGGGTAGCCCCCGCGCCGCCCCCGGTGGAAAAGCCGGCGCCCCCGCCGGTGAAACCCCCGGTGGTGGAAAAACCCAAGCCCGTCAAACCCGGAGAGGCGCCGCCGCCTCCTCCCAAGAAAAAGCCGGAGGAGCCCAAGCCCGGGGAGCCTGCCGTCAAGCCTACTCCTGCGCCCAAGCCCGCGCCGGATAAGCCCGCGCCTCCAAAGGAGAAGCCGGCCCCGGTGAAGGAAAAACCTGAGCCGGCGCCGGAAAAGCCTGCCAAGGAAAAACCCGCTCCCCCCAAGGAGCCCGAACCGGAGCAGCCGAAGAAGATCAGAATAATGTAAAAGACCTCACCACAGAGACACAGAGGTCACAGAGGTTCACAGAGAAATAAATTTAGGCCCTTGGCGCAAAGCGCCAAGGGCCTAATTATTAATCTCTGTGTAACTCTGTGTTCTCTGTGTCTCTGTGGTGAAATCTTCTTCTACTTCCCCCACTCCAGCAGGGCCGCGCCCCAGGTGGCCCCGGCGCCGAAGCTCACCAGGAGCACCTTGTTCCCTTCCTTGATCTTGCCTTCGGCCACCGCTTCGTGCAGGGCGATGGGCACCGAGGCCGCGGAGGTGTTGCCGTACCGGTCCACGTTGACGTAAACCTTCTCCATGGGCACCTTGGCGAAGCGCGCGCCCGCGTCCAGGATGCGCCAGTTGGCCTGATGAAGAATTAGAAAATCCAGGTCCTCCCGGCTGATCCCGGTCGTTTCCATGATGCGGCGGATTGACTCCTTCACTGCGCCCACCGCAAACTTAAAGACCTCCGGGCCGTTCATGGTCAGGAAATGTCTCTCGGAGTGGGTCTGAGGGGGCAGGAAGGGGCTCACTTCACGGTTGAATTCCGTCTCACAATAGAGGTTCATGTTCAGGCTGGAGGCGATAAAGGAGGTGACGATGCGCCCTTTTGGGGCGGGCCCCACCACCACCGCGCCGGCCCCGTCTCCGAAGAGGATGCAGGTGCCCCGGTCGGTCCAGTCCGTGAAGCGGGAATTGGTGTCCGTGCCGATGACCAGGGCGTATTTGCCCTCCGGGGCCGCCAGGCGCTCGGCCACGTAAAGGGCGTAATTGAAACCGCAGCAACCGGCCTGGAGGTCGAAGGCCCCGATAACCCCGTTCAGCCCCAGGGCGTCCTGGACCCTGATGGCCGCGGCAGGATAGAGATAATTGGGACTGTTGGTGGCCAAAATGATGTAACTGAGCTGATTCGCTTCCATCCCGGCTGCGTCCAGGGCCTGGCGCGCAGCCGCCACCGCCATGGAAACGATGTCTTCATCCGGCGCGGCGATGCGGCGCTCCCTGATGCCGGTGCGCTCCACGATCCAGGTGGACGAGGTGTCCACCATCTTTTCCAGCTCCTCATTGGTGAGGACCCGCTCCGGCAGGTAGGCTCCGGTCCCCAGGATGCCGATATTTTTAGCGGCCAAATTCGCCCCCTAAAGTCACAAGAGTATTTGCACATTTTATAACCCAGAGGAAGCGAAAAGGCAAATGGATATAGGTTGAAATTATTTCTGAAATCTTTTGACTTTCTCCCACTATTTTGTATAATGGAAGCACTGAATATACAATATATTGTATTGCAAAGAGAAATAAGCAACCCCTTGAAACAAGGAGGAGAACATGGGCCAGCTCGCGGAAGTAAGGACCATAGCCGGTGAACTGCCTTTAAGCCCCAACGCCGTGGTGGTGCTGAAAAAACGCTACCTGAAAAAGGACGACAACGGCGAAGTCACCGAAGGGGCCCAGGAGATGTTCCGCCGGGTGGCGGAGACCATCGCCCAGGTGGACCTCCTCTATGATCCGAAAGCGGAAGTGGCCGCCACCACCCGCAAATTCTACGAGCTCATGGCCAATCTCTATTTCATGCCCAATTCCCCCACCCTGATGAACGCCGGGCGGGAGCTGGGCCAGCTCTCCGCCTGTTTCGTGCTGCCGGTGGAGGACTCCATCGAGAGCATCTTCGACGCCATCAAGCACACCGCCATCATCCACAAATCCGGCGGCGGCACGGGGTTTTCCTTTTCCCGCATCCGCCCGGAAAACGACGGCGTGCTCTCCACCAAGGGCGTGGCTTCGGGGCCTATTTCGTTTATGAACATCTTCGACGTGGCCACGGAGACCATCAAGCAGGGCGGCACCCGCCGGGGCGCCAACATGGGAATCCTTAGGATCGACCACCCGGACATCGAGCGTTTCATCACCTGTAAGAACGACACCAAGCGCCTCACCAACTTCAACATCTCCGTGGGCCTCACCGAC
>DYJG01000489.1 GCA_020723225.1 Desulfobacca acetoxidans
ATAAGGCTCATCATGCCAGGAATCCGAGTGCGAGAGCTGGCCGTTTCGCATGGGGGAAAACTTTAACCGTACCGGCATAGGAGGGAACCCCTCGCTAAAAGCTAAAGATTATGGAGCTTGGGTAAAAAAAGGCAACTCAAGTTAGGGGTTTTCTCGAAAAAAGGTTGCGGATGAACAACCTATCATGGGACAATCTCTGCATGAAGGGAAGCATACGGACAAAGGAAGTCTGCTCCCTGTGCGGAGGTAGGTTCAAGGAGGAAGCTAAAGGGCTTTTCTGTCCCACGTGCCGCACCACTCCGTCCAGATTGTTCATTGATTGGTATCTGGGGAAGGGCGAGCGGTTGCGAAAGTTTACCGATGACCGCGGTTATCCTTTCTCTTCCTATGATCATGCCTTCCGCTACCTGAACAGGATGCGGGATCAGGTAGATAACGGCAAGTTTGATCCTCGGGAATACGTCAGAGTTGAAATCCAAAAGCTCCGGTTTAGCAATTACGCCCGGGCCTGGTTGTCTGGGCGCCGGAATAAAAAAGGTGTGGACCGTCTATCCCGGGACTATTTGCGTTCCTTGGAGATCTATTTCGAAAAATACATCATCCCCTTTTTCGGACAGATTTCTATCAGGGAAATCCATGAGGGGCACATCGAGCGGTTCAAAGAAAGCCTGCCAGAGAAGCTCAAACCTAAGACCGTAAGCAATATGCTGGCCGGGCTCCGGAAGATGTTCCGGGACGCCTGTTTAAAGTATAAGGACATTCTGCATGTTCCCGACTTCCCAAAGGTCCAGGTTCCGGAACCCGAAACTAAATGGGTTTGGGAAGATGAGCAATTGCGAATCCTTGAAGAAATCAGAACCCCAATTTATAAAGCCTGTATCCGGTTCCTGATGCTCCAAGGCTGCCGACCAGGGGAAGCACGAGCCCTCCGTTGGGAAAACGTGGATTTCGACAAGGAAATTCCCACCCCTGACGGCCAGATCATCAAAGGGGTGATTACCATCCGAGCCGCTATGGACCAGGAAGTCTATGAGGAACGGACCAAAGAGCGGGACGTGCGAGTGCTGCCCATGCACCCGCAGGTCCGGCAGATGCTCTTGGGCCTCCCCCGGTCTCTCAGCGGCTTTGTCTTCGACTACCGGGGTAAGCCGATTATCAAGAACTGCCTCACTCGGGCCTGGATTCGGGCAGCCAAGAAAGCCGGGGTGAATATTTCCCTATATCAGGCCACCCGCCATAGCTTCGCTTCTCAGGCTATCAACTCTGGGACTCCCAAGCATTTAATTGGGAAGTTCCTGGGCCACAAAGATCCGAAATCCACTGAGCGTTATGCCCACCTGGAAACTGGCCCGCTGGTTCAATGTTGGAACCGTCGCGAGCAGGTAAGGCACCAGATTGGCACCAAAGCCCAAATTGGTGGATCTAACATATTAGAATTTCGGCCTAAAAAGTAGTTTGTTCGTGGGTTCGATTCCCATGCACTTCCGCCAAATTATTAGTTGATTTTATTGGTGACGGAGGCCGGACTCGAAGCGGACCGGCTTGCGCCCGGGAATATTGAGTACGCTCCCGCAGAATCCCAAGCCCCGCAAAACTTCTGGACTGTTCGAGTCCTTTCAATGGAAATCAACGGTATCCTTTTCTTTCGTAAAAGTGGCGCATTGTTGCCGGCCGCAGCATTTGAAGTTGGCCTGAAGCACTTCAAAGAACATTTCGGCCTGGAAGATTTCGGGCTGCACCTCCACCCAGGTTCCGCATTGCCCGCATTGGGCCAGATGCCTGCCGTCTTCGGTAATCCTGGTGACTGTCATAGTCTTTCTTTGGGCCTTTGAGCCGGTTAACAGAAGAGTGGCATCGAGCCGACAGACTTAATAAACGCTTGCGGGCGCCCCGGCAGAGATGGGCTGCCTGGCCGGATAGCCCGCCACTCCCTGGCCCATATCCAGCCGGGATTTCACCCAGGCCACCAGAACGGCGAACATCCCGGCCCACACCCGGGTATGGCCGTGACCCGTATGGATGTGGGCCAATTCATGGCAGAGGGTGGTGAGGCGGCACCCCGGGGGATAAAAGCGGATGGACCTGTGTTCATGGTCAGCCTCCGCCATTAATACCGAAGACGGCAGCCGGAAAACGGCGGGATCGTCGGCAAACTCCAGGGGAACCGGAAAAAAGCCGAAGGCTAGGCAAATCAGTCCGCTCCAGGACTTGATCTCCTGGAACTCCCGGGGCCGGATCAATTCCCGGTCATAGGCATGACACCCATCACACCAGACCCGGCCGTCAAAAATCAGGTTACCGTGATCCCGGAGGTGAAGCATGGTGCGGCATTGGGGACACTCCAGCACCGGACCCGCCGATCCTCCGGCGGTTCGGACCGCGGCGCTTCTTTTCTCCCGGCCGTCCGGCTCATCCATGGGGCGGCCCCCACAGCAGGTATTCCACCGGATAGTCGAAGGTAAGCCAGGGCGCCCGCTGCTCCAGGGCCGTGATCTTTTCCTTGATCTCGGCGATTTCTGCCTTACCTTTGTTATCCTCAGGATGATCGCGCAGGGTCACTTCCGCCGCCCACAGCGCCTTGCGCAATTTCTCATATTCCAATAACAAGGGTTGGTCTTTCTTCAGGAAGATCTGATAATCTTCCAGTTCCTCGGCATC
>DYJG01000490.1 GCA_020723225.1 Desulfobacca acetoxidans
TCAAGGTGGTCTTCGACGAGCACCGCCGGGCCCTCTATTTCTCCCGGAGTCCGCTCCCCTATTGGCGGGACGGGGAAGCCCCCTATTTTTATAAGCATATCGGCATCTACGCCTATCGGGTGGATTTTCTCCGGACCTTCGTCACCCTGCCCCCGGGCCGCTGGGAGAACGCGGAAAAACTGGAGCAGCTCCGGGCCCTGGAACACGGCTTTCCCATCCACATTGTGGAAACCGCGGGAGACACCATGGAGGTGGACACCCCGGAGGACCTGCGCCGGGTGGAGGATTATCTGAGAAACCTGGGGGGCGGTTAAAGGCAGGAAGGATTCACCGCAGAGGCGCAGAGAGCGCAGAGAAAAGACACGCAGAGAAAAGAGGTTATTGGCTCGCCCTCCCAGCGGTTGCCACGTAGCCGGGAAATTTTCGAGCCAGGCAGGGCTGAAGTTCCTCATAGACGATACCTGCCGCTTTTTCCGCCCCTTCATTAGTGAAGTGGGTTAAATCAAAATAATAAACGGAATTTTTGGGCATCTTCCGGGCCAGGTCGATGACCGGCACCCCCTTCTCCTTCCCTGCTTTTCGAGTGATGTCATTATAGAGCTCCAGCACTTCCCAGGCCAACTCGCCGTTCATGTCCCGGGTAACGTGCAGCTTCCCCAAATCGACGCCGGTGCGGGGATCAATCTGATTGCCATAGAGCACCGGTTGGGTGATCAAGACGGGGACAATACCGTGGCTTAGCGCCATCTCCAGCAGATTATTCAACCTGAGTTCATAAGGCCCCAGGTATTTATCCCGGTAGAGCCGCTTGATTGCCGCCTTATCCTCCGCCGGCACCTCCAGGCGGGGCACGTTTTGGAAGTTTACCTCTTCCTTCCCCACCTGGGGCACTACCTTGGGGAAAAAATACCTTTTCAGGTTAAGGACGGCGGCCGCCACTTCGCTATGAATGGCCAGTCCCCCTAAAAAGGCATCCAGGGAACGGTAGTTGACGCCACGGGTCATACGGCTGTCGAAATCGTTAACCGCTTCAATCCCCAGGTCGTTAAGCCCGATGAGAAAGAGAACGACCTTGGGATTGATCCGGCGGACGTAATCCTGCATCAATATCAGATGTCCGAAGGTGGAATGGCCGGACAGGCCCGCGTTATTAAGCCATACCTGGCTAAAATTATGCCTTAATTTGGCTTCCAGGACCAGGGGCCAGGTCTTATCATCGTTTAATCCCACCCCTTCGGTGGTGCTGCCGCCGACGGCCAGGATGGTCAGCCGCCGGGCAAAATCGGCGGGAGGCTCCTCCCCTTTGAATCCCAAAGAATTCCGGTGAATCCTGACGACTTTGTCCAATCTGGGCGAACGGTCATAGTGGATCACCTCATCTTTATGGATGGGCAGGATAATCTTGTTGCCTTTAATTCTGAATCCCAGGGGGTTATAAATTCTCAGGACGCCTTCCACCGCGGCCAGGGCCAGGATCAGGCTGAGAAAGACCAATAGAAGGTTCTTCATAGACTATTTTTCCCCAACGGGCCGGAGGTCTTGGGGAAATTCCCGGCCCAGGTGGGGGAGGAGATTTTGGTAAATAACGTCGGCCACCTTTTCGGCGCCCACATTGTCATAATGCACCAGGTCGTAGTAATACTTCGAGCTTTTGGGGATTTCCCGGGCCAGATCGACCAGCGCCACCTGCTCCTCTTTAGCAACTTTCCTGGTAACGCCGTTCAGGACATCCAGAATATCCCAGTAAAATCCGCTGTTAATCCCCTCTCTGATCTTGATTTTGGAGAGATCGACCCCGGTGACGTCATCGCGGCAGTTGCCGTAAAGGGCCGGTTGGGTCATCAAGACGGGCATGATTTGATGATCCCTGGAGATGCGGATCAATCTTTTCAGCCGATTTTCAAAGGGGCGGGGATATTTTTCCAGAAATTCCCGCATCATGGCCGCCTTGGTTGCCGGGGGCATCTCCTGGGTGGGCGCGTTTTTCAGGTCCAGCTCCCGGGTGGGGGGCGCCCAGGTAACTTTCGGGAAAAAATGTCTTTTCAGGTTCAGGACCGCGGCCGCCACCTCGCTGTGATCCGCCAAAGCTCCTGACAACCGCTCCAGGGAACGGAAAGAGTCCCATTTCAGGCCCTGGTAGAGGCTCTCATCCACCCGGTTTTCCTGGTCCACCGCGGTATCGTTGACGCCCACCAGAAAAATCACCACCTTGGGCCGCAACTTAACGATGAAATTCTCCATCAGGATGATATGGCCGAAGGTGGAATGGCCGGCCAACCCGGCGTTATTAATCCATACTTTGGGGAAATTAGGTTTTAATTTCTCTCCCAGGACGTGGACCCAGGTCTTAGTGTCGGCCAGCTCAAAGCAGATGGTGGTGCTGCCCCCAATGGCCACAATACTCAAAGACCGGTCCCAGTCCGCCGGTGGTTCATCTCCTCGGAATCCCAGGGAATTCCGGTGCAAATAAACAGTTTTATCCAGCTTGCTCCAGCTTTCGTGGTGAATCACTTCATTTTTGTTGGCCGGCAAGACGATATTATAACCCTTGATGCTGAAGCCCAAGGGATTATGAATCCTCAAGGCGATCTCCACCAGACCCAGGGCGAACGCCAGGCTTAGGACCACCAACAGAAAATTCCTGGTGAAATTG
>DYJG01000491.1 GCA_020723225.1 Desulfobacca acetoxidans
CGGCCCTCTCCCCCCGCAGGGGGGAGAGGGGGAAAAGCATTTATCTGGCAAATGAGACAAGCTTGTAATGTAACATAGCAATAATCTTTGTATTTTAACGAAAAACCGAAAACGGAAAACGGTACTACCATGCACGGCCGCCGTTGGCTTACTGCGTTGGTCGCTTTGCCATTGCTGCTGCTGGCGCTCCTCAAGGGAGGCCGCCTGGGGCTGGTGTTGGTGATCCTCTTGGTGAGCGCCCTGGCCCAATGGGAATTTCTGGGGATGCTGCTGGCGGACAACCCCAAGTTCCAGCGGTTCAAGTCCATCCTCCTGGGCTCCTTGTTGCTCCTCAGCTTTTGCACGGCTTCGCCCCCCAGCGCCTTGTGTTATCCCGGGGGCTTTATCCCCTGCAATCCTTCTACGGTGCTGTTCATCCTGGTGTGGTGCTTCTTTTTCCTCTTCCTCTTTTACCTTTTCAGTTTCGGGCATATTGAGCAGTTAATCCGGGATCTGGCGGTCAACGTTTTGGGGCTTCTTTACCTGCCTTTTATGCTGGGGCATTTTATCTGGCTGCGGTATCTCCCCGATGGGGAACTGTGGGTCTTGTGGCTGCTCATGGTCATCTTTGCCGGGGATACCGGGGCCTTCTACGTGGGGAAGGTCCTGGGCAGAACGAAGCTCTACCCCCTGGTGAGCCCCGGGAAGACCTGGGAGGGCGCGGCGGGCGGGGTGGTCCTCTCGCTGGCCGTGGGCGTGCTGGCCGGCAGATGGCTCTTCCCGTTGACGAGTGTAAAGGCCCTGGGGGTGCTGGCCCTGGTCCTGGCCGTGGTGGGGATTTTGGGAGACCTGGTGGAATCGATGCTCAAGCGCCGGGCCCAGGTAAAGGACGCCAGCGGCATCCTGCCGGGCCACGGGGGGATGCTGGACCGCCTGGACAGCCTGCTGTTCGCCGCGCCCACGGTGGTCTATGCCCGGCTGTTTATTTTGGGAGGATGAGACGGTTCGGAAAAGGGGCGTCTCGGTTCCACCTGGATAAGCGGCTCCCGGAAACATTCAATTTAACTTGCCTCCTTGACGATATTCTGTCTGGTTACCATTATTTCCAATAGTATAAAGCTTAAATACGGGATATTATAAGTTTCCCGGGATGTTATCCTCGGTCGCTTAAGTCCCGGCACGCCAGATCAACTTCGGCTGTTGCCGAGGGGAGGAAACACCATGAAAAAACCTTTTTACGCCGGTGCGGTGGGGCCGCTAACCTCCTGGGGATACTTGTTAACCCTCCTTTTCCTCCTCCTCTCCTACGGCTGCCAGGCCCAGGAGCCGCCTTTAAGCCCGGGAGCCGCCACTTTCAAGAAAGAAGTGAAGGAGTGCATCGACCGGCTCGCCAATCCCCTGGTGGAGCCGCTGTCTAAAAAGGATATCCCGGCCATCAATGAGACCCTGAAAAGGGCGGAGCCCCAGGCCATCAAACTTTGCCGCATGTGCCCCTTCAGAATCGGCGTCCTGGATAAAAACGGGGAAACCCTGACGGTCTACCCCTACCGGGAAGCCGCCAGAGGGGATTTCTCCGGTTACGATGTGGTGGTCCAGACCTTGAAAAACTGGAAGACCACCCAGCAGCGATTCTTCATGCAGGACGGCTCCGAGATTTATATAGTCTGTGTGCCGATCTTGAAACAAGAGGAATTGCTCGGGGTTCTGGCCCTGGCCCTGGGAGCCGAAGAAGCGAAGAAGATCTGGGGCGTAACGGAAAAGGAATTTTTGGCCATCGATTTTAATCGCTAATAAAATGAAAAAGGCGGGAAAAACCTGGTCCTTGGAGGCCGCCGCCGTTAAGGGCGGGGAAGGCAGGGAAGTGGTTCTCACCCTCTCCGGTGAGGTGCCTCTGGATGACATGGAAGACCTGGCCGCGGACATCCGGGCCTTCCTGGACGCCAGGAATCCCTCCCGGCTGACGGTGGACCTGGGCGCGGTGACTTATCTGGACAGCGCCGGGGCATTGGCCCTGGTGCAACTGGAAAGCGACGCCCAGGTCCGGTCCATCTCCTGCCGGTTCGCCAATGTCAGCGAGGACGCCCGGAAAATCATGGGCCTCATCGACCGCAAGGCCCTCACCACCCCGCCCCTTATCAGCGACCGGGAGACTGGCGGGGTGATGGACCAGGTAGGGGGGGCGGCGATCCGTTTCTCCGAAGACCTGGTCCAGGTGCTGACCTTTTTGGGGGACCTCCTCTTTGCCCTGGCCCACTCTTTTCTGCATCCCCGGTCCGTCAGATGGGGAGATGTGTTATTTTATATGAAGCGGGCCGGCGCAGACGGGCTGCCCATCGTCGGCCTCATCGGCCTCCTGATGGGCCTGATCATCGCCTTCATGTCTTCTTTGCAGCTCAAGCAGTTCGGGGCCAATATCTACGTGGCGTCGCTGTTGGCCATCTCCATGGTCAAGGAGCTGGGGCCGATTATGACCGCCATCCTGGTGGCCGGGCGCTCCGGCTCGGCTTTTGCCGCGGAGATCGGCACCATGATGGTCAATGAAGAGGTGGACGCCCTGACCACCATGGGTTTCGAGCCGGTGAGGTTCCTGGCGGTCCCCAAGGTGCTGGCCGCCCTCATCGTCGTGCCCCTGCTCACTATTTATGCGGACCTCTTCGGCATCCTGGGCG
>DYJG01000492.1 GCA_020723225.1 Desulfobacca acetoxidans
TAGTCAGCGTCATGGACCTGCTGGAGGAGTACATCAAGGAAGGCAGGATCAAGCTTAACAAGCACAAGTACCATGAAACCGTGACGGTGCACGACCCCTGCAACTACGTGCGCAAAGGCCAGTTTGCCTTCGGCGAGAGCATGGCCGAGAAGACCCGCTGGATCACCAAGCAGTGCTTCGACGAGAGTCTCTACCGGGAAATGTGCGACGATCCCATGAACAACTTCTGCTGCGGCGCGGGCGGCGGCGCCTGGGCCATGCCCTATGACGAGGAACGCCTGGCCTACGGTAAGGTGAAGGTGGACCAGATCAGGGACTCCGGCGCCGAGATCGTCGTCGCGCCCTGCCACAACTGCCGGGACCAGATCATGAAGGGTCTGGCCGGGGAGTTCAAGAAGGGCCGGGAAGGCTTCGACATGGGCAACTACACCGAGACCCTGTACCTCTGGGAACTGGTGGCCAACTGCCTGGAGATCGAGCCCTGGAGCGAAGAGGAGCAGGCCAAGGCCCGGGAACTGCGCGACGCCCAGTTCGAACGGGACGGCATCGAGCTGGAAGAGGAATAGGCGGCAAGCGGCTTAACCCGCCTGATTCATGAACCCATCAAGCCCGGCAGACTTCGGTTTGCCGGGCTTTTTTATGTAACCGCGGAAATCCCTTGACGTCCTTTCCCCAAGATTTACACTTAATAGACAATTCTTGAGGAAGACATGGATCACATTTTTTCTTTAATCGGCCGGGGGTTGCGCATCGCCCGGCAGAATCCGGCAATTATCCCCGCGGTGGTGCGAATGGACTTCCGGCATCGGTTCGGCATTCCCTGGGACCGCCGCTTCCGCCCGGGCTTGAGCGCCCCCCCCGCCAGCTTCAACTTGAATCTTACCAACCGCTGCAATTTAACGTGCATCATGTGCCGGGGCATCCGCCACGGCGGAGAGGTCCCCGCCAACCGCCCCTGGTATTCCCGGCAGCGGGAGCTGCCCCTGGCGGACTGGGTCCGCTTCCTGGAAGAGGTGAAATCTTTTCATCCCTGGCTGTTCGTGACCGGGGGGGAGCCTCTGATGTACCCGCATTTCCGGGACTTTGTCCTGGAAGCCAAAAAACGGGGCCTGGTGATCCATTTGCAGACCAACGGCACGCTCTTGGCCAGGGAAGCCGACTTCCTGGTGGAAACAGGGGTGGAAGCGGTCAACGTCTCCATTGACGGCCCACCAATGGTGCACGACCGCATCCGCGGCCTGAAAGGGGGTTTTGCCCGGATCGAAGCGGGGGTGCAGGCCCTGGTTGAGGCCCGGCGCCGCCACCGCCGCCCCAACCCCATTCTCTCCTTCAATTGCACCATCTCCAAGGCCAATCTGGACCACCTGGAGGAAATGGCGCCCCTGGCCGTCAGACTTAAAGGGGATTGCCTGCAGCTCCAGCACACCATGTTCGATTCCCCGGAGAACGTGGCCCGGCACAACCGGTTATTGTCCCCGGAGAGATGCCGGGAGCTGGACCTGGAGGTGGCCCATCCTTCCATCTGCGAAGACGAGTATTACCAGAGCGAACTTAATGGGGAGGACCTGCCGAAATTACAGGCTGCTTTGGAAAAAGCGCGGCAACAGGCCCGGGGCAGGATAAAGCTCCATTTTATGCCCAACTTCCCCGACAAATTTCTTTCCCCTTATTATCTGGACTTGGCCTACCCGTTTCCCCAGGGGTGCCTTGATTTTTGGGCCACTGGCCGCATCCTGGCCGACGGCACCTTCTCCCCCTGCCTGAACCTGGTGATGGGAAACATTGCGGAGCAGCCGTTCCTGAAGATGTGGAACGGGCCCCGGATGCAGCGGTTGCGGCATTTGATCGGCAAAGGCCTTTTCCCGGGCTGCGCCCGCTGCTGCCACCGGCAATTCAACACGGCCAGCCGGGCCTTTTAATGCCGTTTATCGTTTGGGTTTTTCGTTTTTCGTAAAAAAAAGAAACCCCAGGGGCCAAGGGTTTCCCTCGGTTTGGGGCCGTTAAGGTGGGAAAATTTCTGGAAAGGCCGCGGGGTTTGCCGCTTACCAGAGGCGCACCAAGCAACGCTCCTGGAGCAGATGAACCTCCTCCAGGTCGGTCTTGACTTCCCCCACTTGAAACAACAGCTCTTCCAGGAGGTTTTGGGCTTCTTGCAGGGAGTGGAGTTCCGGCCGGGATGCCTTCTGGTTCTCCAAGGAGATCAGGGACATTACTTCCGGCGGTGACTGGGTTATTGGCTGATTACGCCTGCGGGGGCGGGTTCCCGAGGCAGCCTGGCCTTTTACTACCTTTAAGCTGGGTTCTGCTTTCATAAGTCCCCTACCCGGTTGTGCCCCCCCACTCAAAGCTTGCAACCTGCTTTGTTATCGGCTGATTGGGATAATTTCTTTAAAATCGTTCGGTATATTAAATATCATGTAATATCAGATAATTAACAGAAGTAACGTAGCCGGCTGCCTGCAAAAAGATTTTTTTCGTTTTCAAGTTTTGGTTTATATTCAGCTATCTTCGATTTTTTCTTGCGCCTTGCTTTGCGCCTTTGCGTCTTTGCGTGAGTCTTTCGGGAGCAGTTCCTCATGGGCCAGTGGCCCACTCGCAAAGGATGAGGGTATCCCATGATTTTTACTGACCACTGACCACTG
>DYJG01000493.1 GCA_020723225.1 Desulfobacca acetoxidans
CACCGATTCATTGCATGTTTTTTTCTTTGTCATTCTTATTTTTCTGCGCCTTTCTTTGCGCCTTTGCGTCTTTGCGTGAGGTTTGGCTTTTTAAAACCGGGTGATGGCAAAGAACTGGCCCATTATGGCAGCAACCCTGGGTTTATCCGGGTTCTTTTTAGTGTTGCCGTTTATTTCCATAGCAACTCCGGGAGCTGCTGAGACCATGAACCGCGACGAAATCCGGGCCAATTTAACCGCGCACCTGAAATATCTCAGCGTCACCCTGGGGGACCGCTCCATCTACCGGCCCGAAAATCTGAAGAAAGCGGAAGATTATGTCTTTCGAACCTTTCAGGAAATGGGCTACGCCCCCCGGCGCCAGACCTTCATCTGCCAGCGCCTCGAAGTGAGCAATGTCATCGCCGGGGACCAGGATGCGCAGGGCTATTATATCCTGGGCGCGCATTTCGACACCGTGGCCGGCACCCCCGGCGCGGACGACAACGCCAGCGGCGTGGCCGTGCTCCTGGAGGCGGCCCGCCTGGCCCGGGACCAAAAACCCCCCCGGCCCTGGACCTTCATCGGCTTCACCACCGAGGAGCCGCCTGCGTTTTTCACCCCCTACATGGGCAGCCGGGTTTACGCCAAGGAGGCCCGGAAGCGGAAAGAGAAAATCCTGGGCATGCTCTGCCTGGAGATGGTGGGCTACTACCGGAGCGAGCCGAACAGCCAGGACCTGCCCCTGCCTTTGCGCCTCATGGGCTACCCCACCACCGGCAATTTCATCGGCCTGGTGAGCGACCGGCGCTCCAAGCCGCTCCTGGAAAGGCTGGATCGGGCCATCAAACAGGGCTGCAAGCTGCCCAGCGTCACCCTGGCCGTGCCCCTGGGGGGCCATATCCTGCCGGAGGTGCGCTTGAGCGACCACGCCAATTTCTGGGACGAAGGCTACCCTGCCATCATGCTCACGGACACCGCGTTCATGCGCAATCCCCATTACCACGGTCCCGGGGACGTCATGGAGAACCTGGACCTGGAAGCGATGGTGGAGTTGACGCTGGGGCTGGTTAATTTTGTGAGCAGTGAGCGGTGAGCGGAGCCGCATAAAACTTAGCGGGCCGGTCTTTTTTTATTGCTTGTTTCCAAATCAAAGCGCTGTGCCTTCCCTCAAAAAAAGCAGAAGGGGTAAGAAAGTCAAAAAGGGTGGTTTTATGTTAATATAACTATAAATTCGTTGCCTAACTTCAATGATGTCGACTTAAGCACCTCGCTCGCCACGACCAAAGAAATCGCCCTGCTTAAGGGAACTTCATTGGGGTATACCCCGATTGGGGAACCTTAACCATCTCTGGTTTTAAGGAGGGTATGACCATGAAGAGAGTGGCAGGACTAATTGTCTTATTGGTCGTGGGCTTAACGGTTGTTCCCGCGGCCGCGGATTTCTATGTCATCGCCGGCAGCGGCAACGCAGGTACCCGGATAAATTCGGTTCCCTATACCATCACTTCGCCGGGTTTGTATCGCCTGGGCCGAAATCTCACTTACTCCTCCACCACCGGCAACGCCATCACCGTGGCTGCCAGCAACGTCACCCTGGACCTCATGGGCTTCTGCCTCACCGGGCCAGGAAAACTCTCCGGCTCCGAAAATGCCGGCATCATCATCAATAATGGCTGTAGCAATGTTGAGATTCGCAACGGCTCCATTCAGGCCTTTGGGTATAGCGGCATATATACGTCAGGCAGTTGTCCCGGGACCCGGGCGATCGGCCTCCGGGTCAGCGACATGGGGTCCGGAGGTATGATATTGGCTGGAAACAATCACTTGATCATGGGATGTGAAGTAATGCGAAATGGTTTTGGGATTAGTGTAGGTTGGGCTGCTCTGATTAAAGGGAACCAGGTTTTTTCAAATACTTCCCATGGAATAGGCGCCGATAAAGCTACCGTAACCGGCAATATCGCCTATTTGAATGGCGATGGGATCAGTGTGTCTGATTCCCTGGTGGCGGACAATTCGGCTTATAACAATACTAATAGAGGAATATCCTGCGGCAACAATTGCACCATCGCCCGGAATACGTCCCTGGACAATGCCGCCGAGGGGATTTACGCCGGTTCCTTTTGCACCATCACCAACAACACCACCAAGGGGTTGACATACGGGGGAGGCTGCACCCTGCAGAATAATACCGTGGTTCCGTGATGCTCCGGCGCCCGGGAAATTGCAGGATTGCCGAGGTAGCAGTCAATATGCGGCCGGGCAAGGCCTGATCTATATTTATTCTTCGATTAACTTGGCCAGCCGCGGAAACGCGGCCAGCAGGGAGAGGGGGAGAGCAAACGACCGCCCCAGCAGCAAATGGCTCATCTCCAGGCCGTTGGCCACGGCCTGGCCTCGGGGGTGGTTGTTGAAAATGAGATAGACGTCGTTGGCTTTTTCCTGCAATTCCCTGGTGCGAGTTGCCAGGTCCTCCAATTCCTCCGGGGTGTAATAATAATCGTAGCGGGCCTCCCGGTCCTTCTCGAACTCGAACCAGGCCTCTGTACGTCTTCCATGGCACCGTAAATAACCCAGAGAGCCGGTAACCCACTGGGTCGCGCCCAGGGGATAAGAAACCTGGGGCTGATCCAGGTTGCAGAATTCCCAGCCCGTCCCT
>DYJG01000005.1:0-11543 GCA_020723225.1 Desulfobacca acetoxidans
GACGCCTGTGCCACCAGGTAACCAGAACTTTTCAGGGCAGAGCTTGGGAACGAGGTCAAAAGCAGTTCCTCGTGGGCCATTGTCCCCGCCCGGCAACCACTCGGGCGGCCAGAGACGGCCGCCCCACCGATTCGCTGTTTGTTAGCAGGTTCTTGCGTCTTGCTTTGCGGCTTTGCGTCTTTGCGTGAGGCTTCTTTTCGAAGCGGGGTATTTAACCTGTTGAAGTCCGATGGAGTTTGTTATACAGAAACGTATTCAGGGCTCCGGGAAAAATCTCCACCCCCTCCCGGCACATCCCTTCCCCCAGAAAGGCAGGAACATGGATCTCGGTATCTTGGAACAGATGGACGCGGCCGGACTTCGGGAATACCTCAGGTTTCTACTGCATCATTACCGGGTCATGGACTCTTTTTGGTATCTCTATATCGCCGAGAGGTTCGACGAAGCCGCTGCGGACCGTCTCAACGAAAGGGTTTGGGGGAAAGTTCCGGCCCTGGCCGTCAAAGATCTGCTGCGGCGCTTCCCCCTTAAGGAGGGGGGCCTGCCGGGTTTCGTCCAGGCCCTGCGGTACTGGCCCTGGCATATTTTGGTGGGCTATCAGATTGAGGAAAGAGAAGAAGAAGTCATCATCACCGTGCCCTCCTGCCCCACCCAGGAGGCCCGCTTAAAACGCGGCTTTCAGGAATATAACTGCAAGGAAATGCATCGGCGCGAATTTGCCAGCTTCGCCCAAGCCGTCGACCCCCGTATCCAAACGGAGTGCGTCTTTGCCCCTCCTGATCCCCATCCCCCGGAGATGATCTGCAAATGGCGGTTTTATCTGGCAGACGGTTAATTAATTATGCCTGTATTATAAGGTACTTGTCTTAAGAGGGAAGATTTATATCTTGCAATTACCGTGTATAGAAGGTATATATTCCAGCAACAAAACAGGCGCACATTGCAGAGAGGGGAATTAGCGGACAAGAGGTCCAGGAACTTTCTCAAATCCCCCAAGGATTGCACGTCATCGCCATCCCCAAGGGGGTTTCCGAATGGTGCACCGGATTATCTTGAGTACCGTAATTCTGACCCTTAACTTCATCCCCAGCCAGCTCCAGGCTTCTCCCCTGCAATTTATCAACAGCCTCTTCCGGCAACCCGCAGCTCCGGGCGTACAGCCGGATCTTTTTCCTTCCGGGACCTTCCCGGACTTCCGGGCAAACTTTGCTTCCAGGTGGACGGGCAGCCTGCTTCCCAACAACGGTTATTCCCTGGGGAACCTATTGGCTCCCCAATTACCGGTTAAACCCGGGCGTGCCGCCCTCCCCCAGCCGGATGGCCCCCCGGCCCTGTCTGCGTCCATCCTTAAACCCGATGCGGAGCCGAATCTCCCGAACCGGGTCATGGCCGTGGCGTTAAACCAGCTGCAAACTCCTTACAGGCGCGGGGGGTCCTTGTTGAACGGCCGGGCTACGGATTGTTCGGGATTTGTTAAATACGTCTACCACAACTTCCGCATCGACCTGCCCCATTCCAGCGCCGCCCAGGCCCGGTTGGGGAAGGTGGCCGCGTGCACCATGGATTTTTCCAAATTGGAGGTCGGGGATCTCCTCTTCTTCCGCCGGTCCAGGTCCATCGATCACGTGGGCATCTATGCGGGTGAGGGCAAGATGATCCATGCCTCCTCCCGCCGCCGCAGCGTCATCGTCACCGACCTGCGCCAACCCTATTACGCCGACAACTTCGTGGTGGCCAAGCGTCTGCTGGGAAAGCCCTGACGGTTTTTCCCCAAACAAAAAAGGCGGCCCGGCGGCCGCCTTCTTAATCTTCCGAGATGCTGAGAGGGTTAAGGTGTCCCTTGCGATCCCAGGGGAGTGTTTAACGATAACCACCCCGGCCGCCGCCCCGGCCGCCGCCACCCCGGCCGCCGCCGAAGCCCCCTTTTTGTTGAGGCCGGGCTTCGTTGACGGTCAAGGTGCGGCCGTCGACATTTTTCCCGTTGAACATGGACATGGCTTTCTGGGCATCCAATTTGGTTTCCATCTCTACAAATCCGAATCCCCGGGGCTGTCCCGTCTGCCGGTCGGTAATGATCTTGGCGGAGGCCACATGGCCGGCTTCGGAAAAAATGGTCTTGAGCTGTTCCTCGGTCATTTGATGAGGCAGATTGCCTACGTACAGTTTGATGCCCATGCTCTTCTCCTTCTTGGTCTAGTCTGGATGGACTTCGCTTTCGGTCTGGTTTTCTTCTTCAACTGCCGCGGCGGCTTCCTCTGCCGGGGCAGCAGGAGCTTTCCCCTGGCGGCGTTTCATCTTCTCTTCGTTTTTCTGTTTTCTGGCCATCTCTTTGGCCCGCTTTTCCCAACCGTATCGATTTCGTGCCATGGTCTAGTTACCTCCCTGTCTTGAAAAGTTCCAAGTTCCAGGTTCCAAGTTCCAAGCTAAAGGAATGCGGTTTGATTACTCTGAAGTTTCCTCCCCGAATAGGCTTGGAAGCCGGCGCTACCGCTAATTTTCATGGCTTGCGGTGAGGCCGCCGATTCCAAGGGAACCGGGCTAAAAAAAACCGAACTCCGGGGCGCTGAGGCCACCGGAGTTCTGCGTGTCAGGACTTGGGGTTTATAGTTTCACCACGTTTTGGGCCTGGGCGCCTTTGGGGCCCTGAACCACTTCAAACTGCACTTCCTGATTTTCGGCCAGGGAGCGGAAGCCTTCTCCCTGAATGGCGCTGTGATGTACAAAGACATCCGGACCGTTATCCCGGGAAATAAAGCCGTATCCCTTGGAATCGTTGAACCATTTTACTCTGCCAGTTTCCTTCATTAAAAAAACCCCTTCTGCATTTACTGCATGAAATTATTCCTGCCCAACGAGCAGGGCGCACAGCAGTCAGGCAAAAAAAAACCGAACAGGAGATTTAGCATCTCCGTCCGATTCTGGTCCAGGACGCTTCGCCCTGCTTCAGTCTGACATGCTAAACTTTTTCTAGAATAGCAATTAAAATCCAAATGTCAAGAATCAAATATTCCGGGTTGTTTATTCCCGGACGAACCGCCAGGGAAAAAGAGCTTCGGCAACAGCATGAACGCTTGTGCCACTATTTGCCGGATTAAGGAACTTCTTTGAGGGAATCCCTCAGGCATGGCCCCAAAAAATCAAGTGCCGAAAAGATGCCATCAAGTTGATAATACTGCATTAATTTCTTTAATCAGGCTTTTTCTTGACCTTTACAAGATACCATCGGTAAATAATTTTTTACTATCTTTTTTCTAGTAATTTTGGCATTATAAGCGTCACTTCTAGATGGTTCCTTGAAGGCGCGCATGAGTGCTCAAATTGCCCTCTCGGCGGTTCTGCAAGGGACGGCGGCGCTGCTGCAACTGACGGCCGCGGTGTTGGCCCTGCGGCTGATCCGGGTCACCGGCTGGATGCTTTCCTGGCTGGTGATCTCCGGCGCCCTCTGCGTAATGACGGTGCGGCGGGCTTACAGTCTCTGGCTCCTGCTGGCGGCAGGCGATCCTCCGCACATCCCTTTTGATGAGATCATCGCCCTGGCCGTTTCCCTACTGATGCTGCTGGGGGTGATCACCATCAGCCCGTTTCTCCAGGCCCTTAAAGAATCGGAACAAAAGCTACGCAAGACCGGCAGGGTTTTGGTGTCCCAGGTGGCGGCCAGCACTGCGCAACTAAGGAACACCAAGGAACAGTTGGAAACCGAACTCCAGGAACGCCGCCGGGCCGAGGCCGCGTTGGCAGGCGAACATCAACGCCTCTATTCTTTACTGGAGGCCCTGCCGGCCATGGTGTACACGAAGGCCCCGGATTATACCATCCGCTTTGCCAACCGCCGTTTCCGGGAGGATTGGGGAGACCCCGAAGGCCGGCATTGTTATGAAATCTTTAACAGCAATGATGTCTGCCAAAAATGCGTCTCCCTGAAAGTCCTGGAGACCGGCGCGCCGCTCCGGGAAGAGTGGGTCAGGCCCTATGGGGAGCGGGTCTACGAATTCTTCCATTACCCTTTCAAAGACCTGGACGGCTCTCCCCTGGTGCTCAGCCTGGGCATCGACATCACCGCGCGCAAACGGATGGAAGAGGCCCTGCGGTGCAGCGAGGAGAAGTACCGGCTGCTGGTGAACCAGATACCGGCCATGGTGTTCAAAGGATACGCGGATTGGAGCGTCGAATTCTTCGATAACAAGATCGAAAAGCTTACCGGCTATAGTAAGGAAGATTTTGATTCCCGCCGCCTCAAATGGTGCGACGTGATCCTGCCGGAAGACCTGGATTATGCCGCCAAGGTCTTCCGGAACGCTCTGAAAACAGACGGCGCATACGTCAGGGAGCACCGCATCCGCAGAAAAGACGGGGAGATTCGCTGGGTGCAATGCTGGGGACAGATATTTTTCGATTCCCAGGGGAAGGTTGATTATGTCAGCGGCGTCACCTTTGACGTCACCGAACGCAAGCAGTTGGAAGAAATCCTGCGGCAGAGCGAAGCCGGCCTGCGCCGCCTGGCCTCCCAGCTCCTCACGGCCCAGGAGGAGGAACGCAAAAGAATCGCCCGGGAACTTCACGATGAATTGGGGCAATCCCTGATGATCATGAAAATGAAAGCCAGGGCCATTCAACGCAAAGCCACGGGCGAAGATCATCCATTAGCGACTGATTTAAAGGAGATGGATGCCATTCTGTCCGAGGTGGTGGAAAACGTGCGCCGTATTTCCCGGGACCTCAGCCCCTATATCCTGGCCGACCTGGGCCTGGAGGCCGCGCTCCAGCGCCTTCTGGAGGAATTCAGCAAACACTACCCGGTCAAACTGGAACTCCGGGGGGAGTTTGCCGGGCTTAACCAGGCATTTCCTGAGGCGGAGCAGATCCACGTCTATCGACTCTTTCAGGAATCACTCAGCAACATCGGCAAACACTCCGGAGCCACCGGCCTGAAGGTGGCTGTCAGCCGCGGGGACGGGAAGGTTTCCTTCCTGTTGGAGGACAACGGCCGGGGCTTTGACGTGGCGGCCTCCCAGTACTCCCCGGCCAGGAGCAAAGGCATCGGCCTGGCGACCCTGGCGGAGCGGGCCCGGCTGTTGGGGGGCAGCCTGGCCATCGCCAGCGAACCGGGAAAGGGGACGAAGATAGAGATGGTGCTGCCGCTGAGGGGGAAGAGTTAGAAGACGAGGGGGAACAGGCCTCGTTAGCCATCCTCGGTGCATGGGACGCCCTCCATAACCCCGTCCGGCTAGAGTTTTTCCCACCCCCCCCTCACCCTACCCTCTCCCCCCTCAGGGGGAGAGGGAATTATAAGGCATATCCCTAATATATAAACTTGAAGCTAATGATAAGCCACAAGAGGAAAGCCTCTATCAGTGGCCGGGGCTTTCAGAGCCCCGCCATTAGCTGATTTTTTGCGCTTTTCTGCGCCTTTGCGGCTTTGCGTGGGAACTATTGGGCAAGAAAAGTTCTAACGGCCGCGCTGCCGAAGGCCGCGGCCAGGACCAGGGCGACGGTTAGGATGGTCAATTGTTTCAGCTTCAGGAATTCCATCATTACTCTCCGATCATAAGGAAAAATACTCCAGGGAGATGCGCTTCTCCGGCACCCCCAGGCCTCTGAGAATCTCCAACAGGGACCTGGTCATGGGGGGCGGGCAGCAGAGAAAGAACAGGCTCTGCCCCAGGCGCTCGCCGCAGAGCCGCTCAATTTTCTGCGGGTCCAGCCTGCCCTTCTCCCCTTCCCAGGCCTCTCCGGGCCGGCTGAGGATGTGGACCACCTTTAGCTCCGGCTTGCTCCCCCCTGCGATTTTATCCAGTTCCTCCCGAAAGACGATATCCCGTTCACTTTTATTGGCGTAAAGGAGCAGGACCCGCCGGTCAGCCTGGACGTCCCGCATGTGCCGCAGGTTGGCCATGAAGGGGGTGATGCCGATGCCGCCGGCGATAAAGACCAGGTCCCGGTCCTCCGGGTGGAGGAGGTAGGAGAAGCGACCGAACGGCGCCTGGACCACCGCCTTGTCCCCCGGCTCGGTGGCGCCGATGGTGGCCGTGAAATCACCGGAGGCCTTGATGGTGGACGTGTGAAACTCTGCCAGGGTGGGGCTGGAGGAAATGGTGAAGTGGTGCTCCTCCTCGGGGAGACCCCGGCCCCGGAGCAAGGTGACGAACTGGAACTGGCCCGGGAGAAAGTCAAACCGGGGCTGTCCCGGCGGGGGGACAAACTTGAGGGTCCAGACGTCGTGGCTCTCCTGCCGGACCTCCGCCACCGTGTATGGGTCGCGACGCAACCTGGCAGGCCTGTAAAACTTATGATGCCAGTAAAGGACGGCAGCCGCTCCCAGGAAGCCCACCCACAGGACCTGCATCAGCGCCAGGGTGAAATCGATGCTGGCGTACCAGGAATGGATGAAACCCAAGACCAGGATCAAGGGGCCGGAGAGGTTATGGCCCAGGCGCCAGGTCTCGAATTTCAGGCCCAGGGGGAGGCGCCATAGGCTCAGGCTGACGTTGATCAACAGCAGCAGCAGGGCCGCCCGGCCCACCCAGATATACCAGGTGTTGTCCACTAGGAGCAATTTCCACCCCCCGCCCCCCAGGACCATCAGGAAGGGGTGGGCCAGGAGCAGCAAGGCCGCCAGGACCCCCATGTTCCGGTGAAAAGGAAAGGTTAGATTCAGCCCGAAAGGCCGTTCAATCCACTTGACCCGGGCCGCCAGGGCCACTTGCAGGATCATAATGGTAAAGGCCGCGAGTGCGAAGGCCCGCCCTAGATTATAGGCGAAGAGGTCCGGCGGCGGCAGATTGTAAATGGTCACTATAAATACGGGCAGGAGGACCAGGGCGAGATAAATGAGGATGCGGGTGCGGGCAGGCCAAGCGTTAGCCATGATGACTATCCTTGTGTTTTTGATACTCCAAAAATAATCATTTCCGGATGATGGTCAATCGGGTTGATTAACATTTGCCCCCGGGTTTTGGGTAACAGGCCGTGGAGTTTGGGAACGAAAATAATTTTTGAAAAATGCCTAGTTGGCCTCTCTCCCGAAAATTCTATTAAACTTTTCACACTCCCTGCCGATAAAGAAATTTAGTCTAAACATTATTTTGGTAATCATCGAAAAGAAGCAAAGGGAGAAAGGCAATGAAGAGCGGCAAATTTCTGGTTTGTGTGCTGATGGTGGCGGTTCTATTGGGTTTCAAGGCGGCGGTGGTCTGGTCTGCGGAAGTAAAAGTGGGCGCGGGCGCGGCTCCCTCGGAAAACGTCCTTAAAAAAATTAAGGAACCCATGGAGAAAGAAACGGACCTGAAACTGACGCTCATCGATAATGGTCCCTACGAGGCCCTGGTGGACCTGGACCAGGGCAAGGTGGACGCGGCGGCCGGAGGCCTCACCTTCGGGGACTGGCTGGCCATGATGGAAAAGAAAGGCTACCAGATTCCGGATAAAAATGCCTACAAATACCGGGTGATCGGCAAAGACATCATCAAGGTCATCGCCAATAAAGGGGTGACGGTACAAGAGCTCTCCAAGGACCAGATGAAAGGCATCTTCACCGGCAAGATCGCCAACTGGAAAGAAGTGGGCGGCCCGGACCAGGCCATTGTCGTTATCTGGGGCAAGAAAATTCCCGGCACCCACAGCGTCTTCCAGAAGCAGGCAATGGACGGCGAAGCCTATACCAAGAATGTTCAGGAAGCGGAGGCCGCAGAGAGTGTCAAAGAAAAGGTGAAGGCGGTGGCCGGCGCGGTGGGATTGGCCCCCGTCACCCTGGTGGACGACACGGTGTCCGTCCCCAAGATCCCCGAGGTGGGCCGCCCCATCACCCTGATCACCAAAGGCGAACCGAATCCCCAGGTGGTGAAGATGCTGGACTATATCCGGGGACCGGGGCAGCAATACCTGGGAAAATAGCTTTTCTAGAACCCGCAATCTGCCTGAATAATGGAGAGCGACTTATGCTACCCGCCAGATTCCAGACCTTAGGGATCAAACTCCTGGTTCCCATCGTGGCACTCACGATATTTTTGATGTGCGGACTTGGGGGCCTGCTGATGTTCAAGAGCAAGGGCGCCGCCCAGGACCTGCTGGTTTCCAAAGGCGAGGCGCTGGCCAACCTCCTGGAGAAAATCAGTGTCAGTTATATCGTCAACTATGATTACCCTTCCCTGGACGCCATTGTCAAAGAAGCCGGCCGGGACCCGGAAGTGGCCTTTCTGGTGTTTACGGATACCAAGGGCCAGCAACTGACCAAAAACAGCCAGGAGCCCCCGACTCTTGCCGGCCTGCATGTCTTGCAGCGGGAGATCAAGGACCCGGACACCAAGGTGGCCCTGGGCCAACTGAAAATGGGCTTCAAATTGGATAAGCTGTACGAACTGGCCCGCCAGGGCTTGTTTGCCATCGGCAGCGGCTTGCTGGTGGGGGTGATAGTGGTGATTGGCGGCCTGTTGTTAATCATCCGGATCATCATCACCCATCCCCTGAACCGGGTGATCACGGGTTTGAACGAATCCTCCGAAATGGTGAAGTGCGCGGCCGCGGAAGCTTCCCAGTCCAGCAACACGCTGGCGGACAACTCCAGCCAACAGGCTGCCGCCATTGAGCAGACTTCCTCCTCTCTGGAGCAAATGACTTCCATGACCCAGAAAAATGCGGAAAACGCCGCCACCGCCCGCAACCTGATGGAGCAGACGGACCGGGTCATGGCCGAGGCCCAGAGTTCCATGGAGAAATTGAACGTCTCCATGCAGGAAATCACCCTGGCATCCGCGGATACGGCCAAGATTGTCAAGACCATCGATGAGATTGCCTTTCAGACCAACCTGCTGGCCCTGAACGCGGCGGTGGAGGCCGCCCGGGCCGGAAATGCGGGGGCCGGTTTCGCAGTGGTCGCGGATGAAGTCCGGGCCCTGGCTCTCCGGGCGGCAGCCGCGGCCCAGAGCACTTCCGACCTGATCCAAGCCACGGTAGGCAAGATTAAGGACGGCAGCGAGGTGGTGGGCGCGACCGTCGATTCTTTTTCCCAAGTGGCAGCCACCACCGGCAAGGTGAAAGACCTGGTGGGAGAGATCGCGGCCGCCTCCGTGGAGCAGGCCCAGGGGGTGGCGCAGATCAACAAGGCCGTGAGGGGCTTGAATGGCGTCACTCAGCAGTTGGCGGCCCATGCCGAACAGTCCGCCAGCGCCTCCCAGGAACTGGACGGCCAGTCGGAAAAAATGAATCAACTGGTGGTGGACCTGGGATCCATGGTGGGAGGGCACGCCGCGCTGCTGCCACCGGGGAACAACGGCAAGAGACCGGGGGTGTCGCCCTGCGCCGCGCCGCCCTTTGACTCCCATCTCACCAGGAAGTCCCAGACAGTCGGGCTTTTGCCCCCGGTGAGGCCGGGCCGGAAGTTAAAGCCGACAACAACTGTAAACCAGACTGAGGGTGGTTTTCAGGATTTTTAGATGCTGGCGGGCGAGGACGCCCGCCCTACGGTTTGTGGTCATTGAGGGTGAGCCGAGGGTTCAAGCGAGGCGGGAATGATATTTGTTCTTAGGCACAGCCTGGAAAGGCTGTGCCACCGCTTTTTTGGGACCTTTATAAGAAGACCTTGTAGGAAGTATTCAGAGCCTTGGCCAAACGCCGGGCCATCTCTTTGCCGATGGGACGTTTGCCCTTTTCCATTTCCGAAATATGGCCGGGTTTGACGCCGATCATGGCCCCCAATTGCGCCTGAGTCAGTTCGTGCATCAGACGGGCGCCTTTGAGTGTGTCCCCCGGGTGGAAATCGGGAAACACTTCTTCAATGCTGTATAGACGATCTTCTTCTGCTTCCGGGATTATGCGGTCCCCACCCTCAATCAAGGCCAGGATATTGAACCCCTTCGGGAAGCTCTTGGGCTTGCTTTTTTGCCTGGCCTGTGAGCTTGACGTCCCATTTCATGGTATAAATATAACCAATAAAAGGTCTTGGTCAAGGAAAATAACTGATAACACCAAAGCCCTCGATTTTTATCCATCCCGGATATCTGCCGATAAGGTAACCAGGATAATTAAGCCTTCCGGGTGACGGTAATCGTTTAATTAACGACCAGGAGGTTTCCTTGATCAGCGCCATTAACAGCGGCCTTTCCGGTCTGGCGGCGAACAGCGCCATAGTCTCGGGTGCGGCCGGCAATTTGGCCCGCTTCAACACCACCTCAGACGCAGACGTGGACCCGGCCCTGGAGTTGGTCAACCTGATGCTGGGGCAGCGGGGATTTGAAGCCAGCATCGAGGTGATTAAAACCGCGGGGGAAATGCTGGGAAGCCTCCTGGATATCCGGGTCTGAAAGATCGTTTTCGGTTTTCGGTAAAAGACCGCTGATTATCAATAGGTTAATCAGTCGAATTGTGGCGGCGGAAACCGGCATAATTTGGTTTTCCACACAAAAAAGCGGCCCGCAGGCCGCTTTTTTCTTTTTGATTTTTGCGGGTTAATCAAAACCTCTCAAATGTTTTCGCGTCCAAGAGAATTTATTTCCGGGAAGGGGCCGTTAAATCAAGAGGGATATTTTCCTTATTTAGGTACCAAGGCCCTTGAGGTCTCGGGCAGAGAAAACAACCGGAATTTCGGTTTGGCCTCCCGAACCGGGGTTGAGTGCCGGTTTGCCGATACGGAGCCATTGGCGCCGTTTACCAGGGCTACCAGTTCCCCCACGTAGCTGCGCATTTGGATGGCCTGGGAATTGAGTTCTTCCGAGGCGGATGCTGATTCTTCAGCATTGGCCGCCACTTGTTGCACGACCTGGTTCATTTCGTTCACCGCCTTGTTGATCTGCTCCACTCCCTGGGCCTGCTCGCCCGAGGCCGCGGCAATCTCCGCCACCAATTCTTTGACTTTGACGGTGTCGCCGGAAACCTGGGAAAAGCTCGCGGCAGTCTTATTGACCACTTCTGAGCCGGCCATGATTTTGCCCACCGTGCCTTCAATGAGATTGGCGGTATTTTTAGCCGCGTCCGCGGCCCGCATGGCCAGGTTGCGGACTTCATCGGCCACCACCGCAAAACCGGAGCCCGCCTCCCCGGCCCTGGCCGCCTCCACCGCGGCATTTAGAGCCAGCAGATTGGTTTGAAAGGCGATTTCGTCAATGGTCTTGATAATCTTCGCCGTCTCCTGGCTGGCCCTGGTAATCTCCTGCATGGAATCGATGAGGGTGGCCATGGAGAGGTTGGACTCCTCCACCACGTTCGCGGCCTCGTGCATCAGAGCGTCGGCCTGTTTGGCATTAGCGGCGTTTTGCTGCGTCATGGCGGCCATCTCTTCCAGGGAGGCAGTGGTCTCTTCTATGGCCGCGGCCTGCTGGGACGCGCCCCCGGCCAAACCCTGGCTGGCGGTGGAAACCTCGGTGGAGGCCGATTCCAATTGGTCGGCGTTATTATTCAGGCCCGCCACCACCCGGGTGATGGGCCGGGAGATGGACCTGCTCAGGAAAATTCCCAGACACAGGGCCAGGACACTGCCCAAAACCATGCCCCCTCCCGCCAGGGTTTTGGAGCGGTCCGTTATCATGAGACTGTTGAATAAAGGGTAAGTTGGT
>DYJG01000005.1:11553-21119 GCA_020723225.1 Desulfobacca acetoxidans
ATAACTTTAAGCAAAAATTACGATCCATTTTGCAACAGTCTCATCATGGTTGCGTCCTTTTTGGAGTCGATTATATGCTGTTCGGCCTTGGGGTTGATCTCCCCCAAGATTTTCTGGACATTCCTAAGACAAGTTACGGTTTTTTCCTGATAAAAAGCGATGGCCTCAGGGCGAAACTCTTTCCCCTTTTTGAGCATTACTTCCAACTGTTGCGCTGACTCATGGAGTTTTTTATGAGGTTCTTCCACCTGTTTCAATAAAGGGGCAATTTCCGAAATCGCTTCTTCAGCCTGTTTCTTGGCGTCACTGTAATACCATTTGCCGAAGGCGCATTTATGCGGGTCCTTTTCGACCCCCAATTCAGTCATATTTTCATTGCGCTGGAATTCTCCAACCTTCCTGGCCCAATTAAGGTGGTCGATCTCCCTCTTTAGTACTTCTTTGGCAACTTTTTCAATGAAGCTTATATTCTCGTTTACTTCCAGAGTTTTCGTAACCCCGCGCCACCCGGCAAATCCTACTGCCAGCGTGACTAATGCCACTATCGTGAAGGCGCTGATAAGCTTAATACTTAATTTTATCCTTTTGAACATAGAACCTCCCTATAAAAAGGGGTCAGAATTTAATCAGTTATCGGAAAAGTCAGGGGGAGCATTAGTGAATTATTTCACTTGTAAATACCGGTATTTTTTTCAGATAAAATAAAGCCTGTATTTGAATATTATTATTTACAACTTTCTTTAACATTTACCTAAGAACCGATCCTTTTAACACTAATAGGGTTTACTTTATTGCCGTTTACTTAGTTGTAATCGGAAATTCTTGTAGGCCCCCCGGGAAGGCGGTTAAATATTGCCTGAAAGCGCCGGATAAAAGGCTTTCGAGGGCTTCGGCCCTTATAGGTTATTTTTAAAGGCCATGGCTATTTTTTTTCCTATTTTTTGATATTAAAAAAAATAATTGTAGGGTCTTACAAGGCAGGTTATAAAGAAATTAAGAGTTTTAGATAGTTATGAACAGCAATTAACGGCTTGAGGGTTTGGATTTTTCCCATCCCGGTTACCCTTGATTTTGTCGGTTTTCAGAGCCTCCTGTCTTAATTCTTCCTAGTTTCCATCAGAGCCGCTGAAACTATCACCTTGACGGGTCGTTTTCTTCGCCCCCGGGAATAACACTGCCTGAGCCGCGGCAGGGAGATCCAGCACCTGACGCACCCGGTTGACCAGGGTATTGATGGGGAAGGGCTTGGCCAGAAAGGCTATTCCCGGGTCCAGCACCCCGTGATGCGAGATGGCGTTCTCGGCATAGCCGGACATATACAGCACCTTGAGGTTCGGATAAAGGGCGCACAATTTTTCGGCCAAATGGCGGCCGCTCATGCCGGGCATCACCACGTCGGTGAGGAGCAGGTGGATGGGCTCCTGATAGCTCTCGCAGACAGCCAGCGCCTCCTCGGCATTGGCTGCCGGGAGCACCTGGTAACCGTTTTGATGGAGCGCTTCCGCGGCTAAATCCCTGACCGTCTCTTCGTCCTCCACCAGCAGGACGGTTTCCCAGCCCTGGCGGGGCGCCGCCGCTTCCGGGAGGGATCGTTCCGCTTCCAGGGAGGCCGCGGCCAGGGGCAGGTAGATTTTGAAAGTGGTGCCCCATTTGGGTTCGCTGTAGACCCAGATATAGCCGCCGCTCTGCTTAACGATGCCGTATACCGTGGACAACCCCAGGCCGGTTCCTTGATTGGCGCCCTTGGTGGTGAAGAAAGGTTCGAAGATATGGGCCTGGGTTTCTTCGTCCATGCCCTCCCCGTTATCGGTCACCGCCAGCATCACGTAGGGGCCGGCCTGGAAGTTCACGTCCCGGTGGGTGTAAGACTCTCCCAATTCCACGTTGGCGGTCTCGAGGTTCAGTTTGCCTCCCAGGGGCATGGCGTCCCGGGCGTTAACCACCAGGTTGATGATCACCTGCTCGATCTGGCTGGGATCGGCCTCCACCAGCCCCAATCCGGCTTCCAGATCGGTGGCCAGGTAGATGTCCTCCCCGATCAGCCGTTGCAGCAGCTTCTCCATGTCCCGGACCACCGCGTTGAGATTCAGCCTCTTGGGCTGGAGAATCTGTTTGCGGCTGAAGGCCAGAAGCTGCCGGGTCAAGGATGCGGCCCGTTCCCCGGCCTTCCTGATCTCTTCCGCTTCCCGGTGGCGGGGGTCGTGGGGGTCCAGACCACCCAACAGCAATTCCGCATAGCCGATGATCCCGGTGAGCAAATTATTGAAGTCATGGGCCACCCCGCCGGCCAGCCGGCCGATGGCTTCCATCTTCTGAGCTTGCAGGAGTTGCTCTTCGCTCTTCCGCAGGGCCTCTTCCGTCTCCTTGCTGCTGCTGATATCGTAAAAAACGCCGCTGATATATGCCAGGTTCCCGGCGGGGTCAGCAATGATCTGGCTTCGTTCCTGAATCCACAGAGTTTTGCCGTCCCTGGCCCGGATCCGGTATTCCCGGCAGTAGGATTTATTGCCTTTTAAGGCCTCGGTCAACACATTCTGGATGCCGGGAAGGTCTTCCGGGAGTACCAGGTCGGACCATTTTATCTTCCGGGAATCGAAATCTTCCTTGGGATACCCGGTGAATGCTTCGATCTTGTTGTCAAAAAAATCCACCGTCCAATCCCCGTATCCTTTGAACACCAGGGCCGGGATATTCTTCACCAGCAGGCGGTATTTTTCTTCACTCTCCCGGAGGGCCTGGGCGGCGCGCTGGCGTTCGGTCACATTTTTCAGGGAGAGGACCAGGAACTCCACCTCTTCACGTGAGTTCAAAATAGGCACTAAGGTCCAATCCCAGTAAGTCACCCCCCTCTCGGGATGGTCCGGAAAGACGTAAGGCCGGGCAAATTTCTGCTCCGGGGTTTTGTTTTCCACGGCTTTACTAAAGACTTCCCGGCCTTTTTTGCTGGGATATAACTCAAAATGGTTCTTACCCGAAAAATCGGAGACTTCCCGCCCCGCGGCCCGGGCGAAGGCGTCGTTGACCCGGATATAATTGAAATTTTTATCCATGATCACCAGGGGGATAATGGTGTAGCGGTAAAAGGCCTCCAGGAGCCAGGACTGTTCCACCAACTCCTCCCGGGCCTTTTTGTAAGCGGTGGAATCATTGCCGATGCAGAGGATCTCGGTGAGGCGGCCCTGCTCATCCCGGATGGCTTTATTGGTCCAGGTAATCCAGGCGAATTCCCCGTTGCGGCGCCGGTTTTCGTGCTCATTAACGGCATAGCGCTCCGGGTTGGCCACCAGATCCGCGGCCATGGCCGCCAGGTCCAGCCCCTGGCGGTCTTTAGCCGGCATGATGGCGCCCACCATCTCCCGGCCCAGGATCTCTTTTTCCGAATAGCCGAAAAACTTTTGGGCGAATTCGTTAAAAAAGGTGATGCGCCCCCGGGGGTCCAGGCGCAGGATAATGCTGTTGGCGTTTTCCACCAGTTCCCGGTACTTGGCTTCGCTCCGGGCCAAAGCCAGATTGGTCCGTTGGATGGAGCGGAACATGGGGGCAATCCAGGCGATGCCGATGAGCATTAAGGCCGAGGTGGCCAGTGCCACCCATTCCGCAGTGTGGGCCGAAGTGGGGAATAATCCCGGTAATTCCGGCTGCCATAAGCTGATGATCCGGCGGCAGGCCATGAAGACCAGGGCTGTGGCAATCAGCATCCAGGCCAGGCGTCTGCGGGTCAGGGGAATCAGCGCCAGAGCCAGGAGCGCTGCCAGGAATTGCAGGATAACGGATATTTTTAAAATTATGTCGACGTCCATGTTTGTCTCTTTCAGAGCGCGTGACTCTTAGAAAAATTATCTTGTGAAAATTATGACTTTTAAACAAAAATTAGTCAAGAACCACAATTTACCAGCGGCTTTAATGCAAGGTATATGCCGAGAACAGCAAGGAGGGCTGCTTGGAATATCCTACTGATTTTATCGAGAATTCCAGTTACCAAAAAATTACCTGACTGCTGGATAAAATGTAAAGTTAACGCGATCGCCGTGTTAACTTAACATTTCCGGGGTGAATTTGGCAATTAAAGAGCCGGGTGTCTCTCTTTTTCTTATCGGCACTGCGTGCATCCGCGGTTAATATTCAATTGCCGATGCACGCAGATTAGCGCAGATGCCCCCTCATGTCCAGCAGCCGCTGATGCTCATCCACTTCCAATCCGGGAAAGAGGTCCCGGTCCAACAGGACGAAATCCCGCCGGTCCTTGACCAGGCGTTGAATCCGGGCGTCAAAGGGAGCGAAGAAAGGACAGGTGGCCAATTCCGCCAGCCTGTTCTTTTCCTTGGCCAATGGTTGATTGAAAGGAACCAAAAAACGCCCCCCCGCCAGGAACTCCGGAGCAAAATGCCGGTCGTCCACCACCAGGAAGGAGATATGGTATTTGCGCGAAAATTCCCGGACCACCCGGGGATCGTGGGCGTAATAGGCGGTGAAAAAGTCTTCCAGGCGGGGCCGGAGCTGCTGCCAGTAGCCTTGGCTCCAGGGATGGGCCAGTTCAAAGGTGGCAAGCGCCGGGCGTTGGGCGAAGGTGGGGACGTTGTCCAGGAGATTGGGGTGTCCGGCGATGAGCGCGTTTTTGGGGGTCTCGGACAAGGCCGCGTACAGAGGCCGGTACATGGAATAATCGAACAGTCCCACCCCCTGGAGGCGCAGGCCCCCCAGAACCGCCACCATGACCAATACGGCCGCGGCCGCCCCCCGGGGCCAGGGCCGCCGGGTGAGGGCGGCGTTTAAACATAGGGCCAGCCCCACCAGGTAGCAGAGGTTCAGGGTGTACACCAGGTAGCGGTCTGGAACAAAGAGCTTCAGGAGGAAGATTCGGGCCAGGATAAAAAGGAGCACGGACGCCAGGAGCAGATAACCAAAGGGTTGCAGCCTTACTTTCAGGTCCCGCCAATCGAGGCTCCGGCCCCCCCACACCGAGGCCCCCAGGAGCAGGACGCAGGCCAGGGCTCCCAGAAAGATCCCCCCTTCCCGGAAGGGGGCGATGAACTCCCAGGGGCTCACCACTTCCCGGAGAATTGAGGGCACCGGGTAGATGGCATACCGTCCCGCGGCGGTGAACTCCGGCCGTTGGGCCAGTTCCGCGGCGCTCACCAGGGGGCCGAAGCCCGCGGCGTTGAATTGCTGGTTCATTAACCAGACCAACACCGCACCCGCGGCCACGGCCATGAGGTGGCCCCAATTGAGCCAGGACGGCCCGGGCCAGCGGCCGCTCCGGGCCCCCAGCCAGGCCAGAACGACTGCCAAGGCTCCGATCAGGAAGATATAAGGAATAAATAGGGCCTGGAGCAGCAAGGCCAGGGCCAGGCCCCAGGGGCTGGCCGACAGCCACGAGAGGCAAAAAAAGGCCAGCAAGGGCGCGGCAAAGGCCCGGGCCAGCCCCCCGGCCAGGTGGTCCAGGAAAAATGGCATCAGCCAGTAAATCCCCACCATAAACCAGGCCAGGGAGCGCGAGCCCAGGCGGGCGCCGATGCGGAACAGGCACCAGCCCAGAAACGCGAACAACAGACCGGGCAGCCACTTGGAGAAGGTGACGGGCGCCGCCGCCGCCGAAGACAGCCAGAGTCCCTTGCCCAGGGACAGAATCGTGAAAGAGATGAACGGCAGCCATTTGGAGAAAATGGCAAGGGTCAGCAGCGGCGAGGCCAGCCGGTAGAGTCCCTTGACCCCCCAGGAAACATAGGTCCGGGCGTAATCGGTGAGCAAATCCCCGGGGAAAAGCTCCGGGTCCCCCCACTGCTGCATCCAAAAAATCTGTTGCCGCACGTCGTCGTTGATAACCCAGGGGTTGGTCAAGGCCTGGTAGTGGGCATAAATAAAGACAGCCGCGGAGAGCAGGACCACCAGGACCGGATCGGTCCGGGGAACGGCGGCTGGCGGCGGTGCGCCCGGGGGAGGGTCAAATTTCCTTTTCAAAAATGCGAAAGACCTTATAGGGTTCGGCGCCCACGGACCTGAAGGCCCGCAGGTAATGCCTCAGGTTTTCGGGGATCAGGGACAGGTCGCAGAAATTGCAGGGCGTCTCCCGCACCGCGTCCACGTAGCTCTTGAGGATTAAGGCCTGATGCAGCTTCCGTCCCTGGTACGGCTGCCGCACTCCCAGCACCAGGGCCCGGGCCTTCCTGACGGGCCGGTATCTGGCCTCGTAAAGGAGCCGCAGCTTGTTAAAGAAGGACAATTCGCCGTTAAACCGTTTGATCGCGGGGTTGAGATCGGGCAGGACGATGGAGAAGCCCGCCAGCGTGTCCCCGTCCAGCAGCAGTTTCACCAGGTTGGGGCGCAGCAATGGTTTGAGTTCGCCAAAAAACTTTTGGAACTGCTTCCAGGTGAGGGGCAGGTGGCACCAATTGGCCCTCCAGGCCTCATTAAAGAGTTCGTAGACTTCTTTTTGGCGCCGCTCCAGGTCTGTGGAGGTCATGGGCACCAGCCTCAGGTTCCGGCCCCGGAGAATCTCGGAGATTTTTTCCTCCAGGGGCTCCACGGGAAAGCGTTTGGTGAGGCGCAGGGCGAAGAAATCGAAGGTCTTCTTGAACCCCAGGTCCCCCAGGAACCGGGGGTAATACGCGGGATTATGGGACTGGAACAGCGCCGGCAGGGAATCGAAACCATCCACCAACAGGCCCACTTCATCGTAGATGGAGAAGCTCAACGGCCCCAGGAGCCGCGTCCGGCCCTGCCCCCGCAGCCAGCCGGCCGCAGCCTCGAAGAGCGCGGCCGCCACCTCAAGGTCGGGGATACATTCGAAAAAACCGAAAAAACCGGTCACCCGGTCGTAGAGCTCATCATAGAGATGATTGAGGTGCGCGGAGATGCGCCCCACGGGCAGCCCCCCGCGCAGGGCCAGGAAATACCGGGCCTCCCCCACTTCGAAAAAAGGACCCTTCTCAGGGTCCAGGAAATCTCTTTGCAGCTTAAGGAGAGGGGGGACCCAATAGGGGTCATGTTGGTAGATCCGCCAGGGGAGCCTTAAGAATTCCCATAGTTCCCCTTCACCCAGCACGGGAACTACCCTGACCCCCGTGCGGTAATCGGTGATTTTCATGGAATTACTTGGGCTTGCGCATGACAATGCGCACCTTCATGCCTTCCTTTAGAGTCAAATCCGGGTTGCGCACCTCGAATTCCGCTTCGTAATAGGTGGGCAGGTCCAGGCCGGGTTTCATGGGCGCCCAGGAGAGGCGGCTGACCCGGGCCTCAAACTTTTTCCCGGGCAGGGACTCGGGCAAAATCTCCGCCTGATCCCCCACTTTTACCCGCAAAGATTCCATTTCATGAACCTGGGCCTTAACCACCAGGGGGTCCATCACCCCCACCTGGAAGACCGGGGTATTGGCTTCCAGTTGCGCGCCCATCCGCAAATCCGGGTGCACGAAGAGCACGAAGCCGTTGATGGGAGACTTCAGGGTCGCGGCCTGGGGCGCCTGGTCTGGGCCCACGGCATTGCCCATGTGGGTCCGCAGAACCTGGAGGTCCTCGGCCGCGATTTTCTTTTCCCGGCTAAGTTGTCTCTGGATGGCCTGTTTCTGCTGGCCCAAGAGCTTATAATCATTCTCCACCTGGGTCCGGGCCTGTTTGGAGGCCATGCCTTTGGCCGCCAATTGATCCACTTCCCGGCGTTTGGCCCCGGCTTGGCTCATGGTCCGCTCCACCTCCGCCAGTTTCACCTCCAGGTCCTTGACCTGGGGGGGAGACAGGCGCCGCTGCAACTGCAATGCGGCTTCCGGGGTGAGGCGGTAATGGGCCAATACTTCGTCCGCTTTGACCTGCTGGCCCGCCTGGGCCTCCAGGGTGGTGATGATGCCTTGAAAAGGCATCACCACGAACCTTTTGACAGGGCAGGTGAATTTGCCGATAAAGGCCACCTCACCCACCGGGGGGGGAGCCGGTATCGGAGCTTCGGCTTTCTCTTTCTCACCGGCCTTGGCCGGGTCGCGGCTCCAGGCCGGGTGGCCGGCCAGGGCCAGCCAGATTAAGGCGAAGCCCCCCAGCAGACAAAGAAGGCGTTTATTGCTGTTGTTGCCAGGATTGTTCATCCACATAACTCGCACTCAGGTCTCCGGAAAGGTGGCGTAGCCCCAGCACCGCCAGGTCATAGTTCAGGTTATTCAGGGAAGTGCCCTTCTGAGCCTCCATCAAAATTTTGCGGCCTTCCAGGAGGACGGACAGTTCTCCTCCCGATTGATAGCGGATGTCGCCCTGGCGTTCCTTGAGGCGCGCCAGCTCCTCCTGGGCCTGGGCCGTCTTGCGGTTGACATCCGCGGCCCTCAGGTTCTCCTGGGCGTCGGACCACTTGTCGGCCAGATCGAGGCCCTGTTCGTCCATTTCCACCTCATATTGCCTCAAGACGGTCTTTTGCCGGGAAATGTTCCTGACCCGTTTGAAGCCGTCCCACACCGGCACTTCCAGGCCCAGGGAGAAGAAAAGGTCCCGGGAGCGGGTCGTGCTCAAAGGATCAGGGGTGGTGGCGCCAAAGAACACCATGGGCAGCAACTTGGCCTTGGCCATAGTGATATTGTACTGCTGCGATCTTGAGCAGATTAGAGCGCCTCTTGGCCTCATCCAGGGAAGCGGAGGCGGGATCGAAGCCGCCCATCACCTGGCGCCGCGCGTCTTGGCAATCCAGCTCCAGGGTCTGTTCCGGCTTCAACCCGATAACTGCCTTAATTCTCTCATGGAGCCGTTTCCGGGAAACGGCGATGCGCTCCTGTTCGGCCTTGGCCGCTGCCAACTCCTGGGCGGCAACCTTGACCTCCAGGGAGGTGCCGGAGCCGATCTTCTCCTTGTTTTGGAAATAGTCCAGGTTCTGGCGGGCCAGATCCACGAAGTTCTGCTGCCGGGCCGCGGCCGCCAGCAGAGTCTCCATTTCCAAAAACATCCGCCCCAACTTTTGAATGCCTTCGGAAACCACCTGCATGTGGGCCAGGACCGCGATCTGGGTGAACAATTTCTTGGCCTGCAGGGTGAAATAAGATTCCAGGGGATTATAACCGCTGCTGACAAAACTCAGGGTATAAGGGCGGTTGGCGCTTCCTTCCGGGCGGTTCACATAGTACTGGGTGCGAAAAGTCACCTTGGGGACCATGTCAAACTTGCTGTCCGTCTCGTCCAGGTGTTTGATCTCGACTTCCAGGGAGCTTTTCAGAAAAAAAGGAGACCGCCTTAAGGCCAGCCGGACCGCCCGGTCATAGTTCACCGGCCCGGTGACGGCCTCGGCCTCCTGGGGGGCGGCCGCTTGCGGGGCTTCTTCCCCCAGGGCCGCCGGCGCCGAGACGACGCAAAGGATGGCCAAGGGAACAAAAAGAAGGAAGAGGAAAAGTTTCTCGCCGGTTAGGCCGCACTTCTCCCCTGGGCGCGGCTTTGTCAGGCTTCCGCCTGCCGCACCCCGGAGATTATTTTTCATAAAGGATGCCGTCCTCCAGGGAGAATACGCGGTGGCAGCGATCAGCCACCTGGGAATCGTGGGTCACCACTATCAGGGCGGTTTCCCCCAGGGCCACAATCTTTTCGAAATGATCCATGATCTT
>DYJG01000494.1 GCA_020723225.1 Desulfobacca acetoxidans
GTGGCGTATCCGGAATTTCGCCTGGAATGCGATCAAAGAAGCAATGGAAAAATATTGCATGATTTACCGGGCTGTTAACGGCCTGTATCTCACTGCCGCGGATGAGCAAAAAAGGTTTCCGGAAAAGGCGGAGACTTTCACGGACGACCAGCTGCGGTCCCTGTCCCGGGATGTGGTGCGGGAGTATCAACAACCCATGGATTTCCTGGACCGTTTATCGAAGGCCTACGGCTTTAATTATATCTGTTTCTGGCAGCCCAATATCTTCACCGAAAAGACCGTGATGGAGAAGGAACACCGGATCGATCCCCGCCAGGAAGATAAGACGTTGAGGAAGCTTTGCGTCTACACCAATGAATATGTGCAGCAGGAAAAGATATCTCATTTTTATATGTTGAATGATGTCCTGGGCAACAGACCGGAAGCGGTATATCTGGATATTGCCCATATCTCCGAGAAGGGCAACGAGATCATTGCCCAAAGCATTTATCAATATTTGCAAAAAGATTTGCTTTCTCAAGATACCGGCGGTCATGGGAGTGCGGGCCATCAGCCGCACTGACGCACTGAATGGAAATTGAAGCGGTGTGCCAACCTGAGGCAGAACGGAACGGATGGTCCAAGATGATCTCGATGGGGTCGGCAAAAAGAAAAATGAGGTTGTCACCGGATCTGAAAATCAGCGGCCCCGGGGGAAAATCCCCTCTGGGGGCGGATGGATTGAGAAATGAACAACAAGTTTGTCCGCAACAGCCTCTTGCTGATCAGTATCGAGATGATCGCCAAGGGACTGGGAATGATTTTCTTCATCTTTGTGGCCCGGTTCCTGGGAGCCAGGGATCTCGGCCTTTTTGCCTTCGCCATGGCGGTGGCCAACTTTATCGTCATTCCCGCCAAGTTCGGGTTCGAAGACCTGGTGCAGCGGGAAGTCTCCCGCCAGCCCGGGGGCACTTATTATTATTTCCTGAACCTGGGAGCCATCAAGGGATTGATTTCCGGCCTGATGCTGGGACTTTACCTGCTGGTCCTGCTGCTCTGGCATCCCGGCGACCTGGCGGTGATGGCCATGGCGGCCGTTTTTGTGCTGGTGTACTCGTTTATGGAATTCATTAACTCTTTCTTCCGGGCCAATCAGAGGGCCGAACTGGAACTGGTCGTGAGGCTCTGTTTCTCGATCTCCAATATCCTGCTGGGGATCGGCATCCTCATCGCCGGCTACCGCCTGCAGGGAGTGATGGTGATGCAGCTGGTGAGCGTGGGTCTCGGGGTCGCCGTGGGCCTCTTCACCCTGCAAAGGATGGCGTCCCGGGAGGAGTACCACTGGGAATGGGGCGCCCTGTGGCGGCAGTTGGCGGCCGCGGCCCCCTTTGCCGGCATCCTGGTGGCCTTGTATCTCAGCAACCAGATCGGGGTGGTGATCCTGAACTTCTTTGGGGGCAAAGAGGAAGTGGGATATTTTGCTTCCCCCTTCCGGATCTTCGACGCCCTGACCCTGATTCCCGCGGCGGTCACCGGAGCTTTCCTGCCGGTGATGAGCCTGTACCATGTCCGGTCCCTAGGTGAATTTGTCCGCACCTTGCGTTTCACCCTGAAATATCTCTTCGTTCTTACGGCTCCCCTGGTGGTTTGCACCATTCTGCTGGCGCAGCCCATCATTCTCTTTCTTTATCGGGAGGCCTTTGCGCCGTCCATTCCGGCGCTGCAAATTCTCGGTCTCAGCCTGATCTTCAGCTTTTGGAATTTTGCCGCCCAAAGCGTGCTGGTGGCCCGGAACCTCGAGCGCCTGGTGCTGATCTCCATCTGGGTGGTGGCCGGCGTCCACGTGGCCGCCAACTTCTTATTGATTCCCGGCTTCTCCTTCCTGGGGGCCTGCTGGGCCGTCCTGGCCACCCAGGTGATTTATTGCGCCATCCTCTTTGCTTACTTACTGCAAAAGTATTTGAGCTTCCGGCAACTCATGCAGCTCATCGCCATTCCGGCCCTGGCCGCGGCGGTTATGGGCCTGGCGGTTTACCTGATGCGGCAAACCCCTCTGTTTATCAGCACCCTCACGGGATTGCTGGTTTACGGCGGCACCATCTGGGTCCTGGGAGGCGTTACCCCCTGCGACCGGAATTACTTGCAGAGAATCATGGCCCCCGGTTCCGGGAAACTTTCTGCGGGGTTAGGGGGAGGTTGAAGGCATGTTTGATTACTCAGGTAGACGATTTGGAAACAGGCCGGAGCCGCAAACGCGGTCCGGACTCTTCGGGGGTATAATAAAATGATCACCGCAAACTTATTCACCTTGGGAATCGGAGAATGGATCGCACAGCTCTTCCCCTATGCCTCTCAAGGGACGAACCTGGCTTTCCTGGCCGCGGCCGTATTGCCTCTGCTGATTTGGAACCGGGGGGCGAAAAAGGCGTCCCGCAGCGGTAAGGCGGCAACGGCCCCGGAGGCGGAGGAGACGCTGCGCCAGGAGTCTTACGAAGGCGGGGAAAATCCCTTAACCGCCCTCTCCCGGGGAGACGCTTTAAGCCGGGCCAAGGCCGCCCGGGCCCTGGGAAAGAGCAGGGATTTCCAGGCCGTGGCGCCGTTGATCGCGGCTCTGTCCGATACGGACCGGGACGTGCGGTTTTGGGCGGCCTGGGC
>DYJG01000495.1 GCA_020723225.1 Desulfobacca acetoxidans
TGGTGCATGCCCCGGTTGCCGGTGGCCACCGCCTTGATCTTGTCCACCACCTCCTGGCCTTTGACCACCTTGCCGAAGACCGCGTAGCCCCAGCCCGGGGGGGTCTTGTCCCGGTGGTTGAGCATCTTGTTGTCCGCGACGTTAATGAAGAACTGGGAGGTGGCCGAGTCCGGGATCTGGGTCCGGGCCATGGCGATGGTGTAGGTATCGTTGGCCAGGCCGTTGTCGGCTTCGTTCTTGATGGGGGCTTTGGTGGGCTTCTGACTCATGTCGGCGGTGAAACCGCCCCCTTGAATCATGAAGCCGTTGATCACCCGGTGAAAAATGGTGCCGTTGTAAAAGCCGTCTTTGACGTATTGGAGAAAATTGGCCACTGTGGCCGGGGCCTTCTCGGCATTGAGTTCCAGGACGATTTCGCCCATGCTGGTTTCCAGTTTGACCAAGGGTTTGCTCCTTTCAGCCGCCGCCGCGGCCGGCCCCCCGAGGGGGATTAAGATTAGACCTATGATAACCATCAGGCTCAGGCTGCAGAAAAACCGGATTTTCCGTCGGTCCATTCTTTCCTCCCGAAATTTTTCCGGATAATTTTACTCTTTTACTATACCGGCATGGATGAGAGTGGGCCAGGGTTAACTTTGACCCATGCGGAATCAAAGGGATATTTTTTGAAGCAAACCCGGTTTCGCCCAGAGGCAATCGGGGCGAACACCAGGTTCGCCCCGACACGGCACTGCCTTTTAATGTGGAAATGGTTTCAAATGCGGGGTAACGCAGAGATGCGCGTTAATAATCTAACTATCTAAAAATTCTTGAATTCATTATCATCCAGGGGAATGATCTCCTGGGGAGAGGCTGCGGCCAGCCGGAGCGGCCTCTCGCTTTTCTGCTCCCTGGCCTTGGGAGCGGATGATTTCACCGCGGACAGTAATCTGGCTTTCAGATTAACCCCCCGGGCCGGGGCCTGATAGCCCTGGTTCAGAGCCAAACCGTTGCCGCCGTTTACCACGATCACCAACTCTTCCACATATCCCCGCATCTGCCCGGCCTGGGCGGTGAGCTCTTCCGAAGCTGAAGCGGATTCTTCGGCATTAGCCGCCACCTGTTGTGTCACGTGGTTCATTTCGCTCACCGCCTTGCTGATCTGATCCACTCCTTGGGCCTGTTCCCCCGAGGCGCTGGCGATCTCCGCCACCAGGCCTTTGACTTTGACGGTATCGCTGGACACTTGCGCAAACGCAGTGGCGGTATTATTGACTATCTCCGAGCCGCTCCTGATCTTGGTAACCGTGCCTTCGATGAGATTGGCGGTATTCTTGGCGGCATCCGCGGCCCGCATGGCCAGGTTGCGGACTTCGTCCGCGACCACGGCGAAACCGGCCCCCGATTCCCCGGCCCGGGCCGCCTCCACCGCGGCGTTTAAGGCCAGCAGGTTGGTCTGGAAGGCGATTTCGTCAATGGTCTTCACGATCTTGGCCGTCTCTTCACTGGCTTTGGTAATCTCCTGCATGGAAGAAATCAGGGTAGCCATGGAGTTATTGGCGTCTTCCACCACCCTGGCGGCCGCAAGCATCAAGGCGTCGGCCTGTTTGGCGTTATCCGCGTTCTGCTTGGTCATGGAAGCCATTTCTTCCAGGGAGGAAGTGGTTTCTTCCAGGGCCGCGGCCTGTTGAGACGCACCCCCGGCCAGGGATTGGCTGGCGCTGGAGACTTGCGTGGAGGCCGAAGCCAATTGATCCGCGCCTTCATCCAAACCCGCGACCACCCGGTTGATGGGCCGGGTGATGCCCAGAGTGAGGCAAATGGCCGCCAGGGTGCCCAGGAAGATGGCCCCGGCGCTGAGGACGAACATCAGCCAGCGGGTCTGCGCATAAGCCTGGGCGGCATCCGCAGTGGCTTTCTTGGCCAAGTCCGTCTGATAAGCGACCAGGGCTTCCAACTCCGCCAGGACCCGCCCCTGGGGTTGGCGCACTTCCTTGAACAGCACCTGGGCGGCCTCCTCGTTCTTGTTGGCCAGGCCCAGGGCCAGGGCCTTGTCCACCAGGGGCCTGGTGGCCGCCTGGTTCTCCTTGACGCGTCCCAAAATCTCCTTGCCCCTGGCGGAGACCACGGTCTTTTCCAGTTCGCTGAAGGTGGCGCCAAACTTGTCCCGGGCCTTGTCGATGCGGTCTTTCTCCTGCTTCATGAAATCCGCGTCATTACTGAGGGCGATGTTGCGGATGGACCTGGCGATGATATTGATCTGGTCCTGCATTTCATTAGCCTGTTGCACTTTGACGGTTTTGTTGTTGACGATGTCGTCCAACGCGGCATTACTGGCGGCCAGCCGGGTAATGCCGATGTAAGCCACAACGGTCAGTAATATCAGTATCAAAGCAAATCCCGCCCCTAAACGCGTTCCCAGTTTCATTTTAGCTAAAACCATTTTCTTCCCCTCGAATGAATTTGGAATCGGTTCCCGATCCATTCATCGGGAGGAGGGCAGATTAAATAAAGGCAAATAATCCAATAATTAATAATAATTACGCTATACTAAATTTAGTATAACGCATTTGTTTACAACAAAATTCAATTCTGTCCGGTTAAGCCCAAGCCAGGGATAACTGGTTATTAACATTCATAT
>DYJG01000496.1 GCA_020723225.1 Desulfobacca acetoxidans
GAAACGCGGACAAGGGAGCTTCCCAGGCGGATTCCCGGCCCCCTTCATCTCTGATGGTCCCGGATACCCGCAGGGCAGGCAGGTCCCCGGCGGGCGTCCAGGGAGAGATGACGAGCCGCTGCCGCTCCGAATCGTGAAAAACCACGGTTAACACGTCCACCAGCCCGGACCAGGGCCGCAGCCTTCGGAAGGCGATTTCCCGGGAGACCTCCTCCGGGTCCTCCCAGGCCACTCCCATGGCCGTAAGCAGGGACTGATAGGTCGCAAGGGCAGTGGGCCGGCACACCCCGAAGTTGTCCACGTACTCCGGGGCAATGCCGCACAAGCGGCCCAGGGTGGCGGTTTGGGTAGGTAGATCCATAATTGGATGGCTTTTGGACCAGCCAGCGCCTGATCCAGTAATCAGTGATCAGTGGTTTTTTGTTTTTTTACTGATTACTGATCACTGATTACTGATCACTTTTCTACTTGGGTTCGGTGGCGGCTTCATCCACGACCTTTTTTTCTTCGCCGTTATCTTCCTCGTTGGTTGTCGGCAATGCCAGAATCTCCAAGGCCTCGGGTTCCGGCAGTTTCTCCACCGACCGGAGCCTGCGCTCGATGGCCCGGCTCCGCACCCCGGTCGTCTCAATAGTCTTGCCGGCCAGGTCGATATGGCGCTTGACCTTGTCCAGGATATCGCCGAACTTGCCGAATTCGGTTTTGATCGCTCCCAAGACCCGCCACACCTCTGCGGCCCGCTGCTCTATGGCCAACGTCTGGAAGCCCATGCGCAGGCTGCTTAAAATCGCGGCAATGGTAGTCGGGCCGGCCACCACCACCCGGTAGCGGTGCTGGAGGTCTTCCACCAAGGCCGGCTGGCGCAGAACCTCGGCATACAAGCCCTCCGTGGCCAGGAACATGATGGCGAAATCGGTGGTGCCGGGCGGGCTGATGTATTTATCGTGGATGTCCTTGGCCGCCGCGCGCACGGTGCGCGCCAGGGCGTCCGCGGCTGCATGGACCGCAGCGGGATCGGCTTTTTCCGCGGCCTCCTGCAGGCGCAGGTAATCCTCTTGGGGAAACTTCGAGTCGATGGGCAGCCAGACGCAGACCCCGGAATCGTCCTTGGGGCCCGGCAGCCGCACGGCATACTCCACACTCTCGGCGGAGTCGGGCTTCACCCGGACGTTTCTCTCGAACTGCTCCTGGTTGAGGATTTGCTCCAGGATGGCTCCGAGCTGCACCTCGGCCCAAGTGCCCCGGGCTTTGACGTTGACCAAAACCCGTTTGAGGTCGCCCACGCCCGTGGCCAGATGCTGCATCTCCCCGAGGCCCTGGTGCACCGCCTCCAGCCTCTCACTTACCACCTTGAACGACTCGCCGAGCCGCTTCTCCAGGGTATCGTGCAGTTTCTCGTCCACGGTTTTGCGCATCTCATCGAGCTTCTTCTCATTGCCCTCCTGCAGTTCTTTAACTCTGGAGTCGAAAGTGAGGCGGACGCGGTCCAAGGCAGCCTGGTTGGAATTAATGAGTTCGGTCAATTGTTTCGTCATCCCTTCCAATTGCGTCTGCTGGAGCTTGCCCAGGCCTTCCATGGTCTTGGCCAGGACTTCGTTGGTGGATTTCAATCCGCCCGCCACTTCTTCCCGCAGCTCCCGGCCGGCGCCGCGGGCTTCCTCCCGGCTGATCCGCAGCTCGTCGCGCACTTCCCGCCCAAGGCCTGCGGAAATTTTGGCCGCCCTGATCAATGAGACCACTACCAGGATCGCATTCACGGCGGCAACAAACAGTATTATCCAGAGGATAATTTCATTCATGGATCGCTCCAGGCCAAATAACCAAAATGGCTGTATTGCCCCTAACCCGGAAAATTACGGTTTAATCGTACTAAATATCGCCTCGGATAATCAAGGCATTCATTAAGGGAAGGAAGGGTAGCGAAGGCGGCCCCGGAGACGGATTCGCGGGAAGACATGACCCCCCGGGGGCCAGAAATCGGGCGGGCGTTCGCCCGCCCCGATATAATCCGCACAGGCTGGAAAGCCTGTGCTACCGCTCATGAGGATAGGCCATTTTATACGGATCCACCAGACGGTCGAATTCCTCCCCGGTCAGGTAACCGAGCTTGAGCGCCGCTTCCTTGAGGGTCAGCTTCCCATCATGGGCCAGATGGGCGATCCGGGCCGCCTTATCATAGCCGATTACCGGGCTCAGGGCCGTAACCAGCATCAGGGAGCGGTGCAGGTAGGCGTCGAGCTGCTCCTGATCGGGTTTAAGCCCCTGCACCATGAATTCGGTGAAGTTGCGGCAGCCGTCCCCCAGAATCTTGATGGATTGGAGAACGTTAAAAATTATGAGCGGCTTATAAACGTTCAATTCCAGGTGCCCCCCGGCCCCGGCGAAGGCCACGGCCGCGTCGTACCCCATCACCTGCACGGTTAACATGGCCAGGGCCTCGCATTGGGTGGGGTTGACCTTGCCGGGCATGATGGTGGACCCCGGCTCATTGGCGGGAATCTCCAGTTCGTGCAGCCCCGCCCGGGGACCGCTCCCCAGCAGCCGGATGTCGTTGGCGATTTTGTGCAGGGATACCGCCAGGGTCTTCAGCGCCGCAGAGGCCATGACCAGGGCG
>DYJG01000497.1 GCA_020723225.1 Desulfobacca acetoxidans
CTATAGTCCAGGTCCTTTTTAAGATTTAAAATCCGGCCCAATTCCTCCGGCCGGACACCCGCGGAAATATCCTCTGGCGCAATCTTACGGCTTCTCTCCGGAGGATTGACGGCTTTTTTCATCTTCGGACGGTTCATCATGCCTGCCTCGGTGCAACTCCAGGGAGGCGACGGCGGTCGATCTCCCTAAAACCCAAGGGTCGGTTATTCTTTAGATATTCCCATCAGATGGGCTGCCGCCAAGGCTGTCCGCCGACTCTTGGGCCAAGCTCCGGACGGCCCCATCTCCCCGGAAAATTAGAAAGGTCAATCATTTTATCGGTATGTGGAGAGGAGAACTTTAAATTCCGGGGGATATAAATAAAAAATATATTACTAATAATATTTAATAATAAATAATATTTTATTATGATAGTTTTTTCCCTTGACAGTCCTGATGCTCCGGCTAATAAATATATGACTTTCAAACTGCCAACCCGGAGTAAAGCCCTGATGGATACCTATAAGATTCTCTTGAGTGAAAGTGAAATGCCCCAGGAGTGGTACAATATCATCCCGGACCTGCCCCGGCCCCTGCCGCCCTACCTCCATCCCGCCACCGGCGAGCCGGTGGGGCCCCAGGACCTGGCCCCCATCTTTCCCATGGAGCTCATCCTCCAGGAGGTGAGCCAGGAACGGTGGATTCCCATTCCTGACGAGGTCTTGCGCATCTACCAGCTCTGGCGGCCCTCTCCCCTGCACCGGGCCCGGCGCCTGGAGGCGGCGCTGAAGACCCCGGCCCGCATCTATTACAAGAACGAAGCCGTCAGCCCCGCGGGCAGCCACAAGCCCAACACCGCGGTGGCCCAGGCTTACTATAACAAGGCCGCGGGCATCAAAAGACTGGCCACCGAGACCGGGGCCGGACAGTGGGGCTGCGCCCTGGCCCTGGCCTGCAATTTTTTCGGCCTGGAATGCACGGTCTACATGGTGAAGGTGAGCTATTACCAGAAGCCCTACCGCCGCTCCCTGATGCACATCTGGGGGGCCGACGTCTATCCTTCCCCCACCGACCGCACTGCGGCCGGGCGCAAGATCCTGGCCCAGACCCCGGATACCTCCGGGAGCTTGGGGATGGCCATCTCCGAGGCGGTGGAAGATGCGGCCACCCATCCGGATACCAATTATGCCCTGGGGAGCGTCCTCAACCACGTGATGCTCCATCAGACCATCGTCGGCCTGGAAACCAAGAAGCAACTGGACCTGGCCGGGGAACAGCCGGACGTGCTCATCGGCTGCGTGGGCGGCGGCAGCAATTTCGCGGGCTTTTGTTTTCCCTTTGTGCCGGAGAAGCTCAAGGGACGGGACCTGCGGATCATCGCGGTGGAGCCCACGGCCTGCCCCACTCTCACCAGGGGGGCTTATGCCTATGACTTCGGGGACACCGTGGGCCTGACCCCCATGATCATGATGCACACCCTGGGGCACTCCTTTGTGCCCCCGGGCATCCACGCCGGCGGCCTGCGCTACCACGGCGACGCACCGCTGCTCTGCCTGCTGGTCCACGAAGGGGTGATCGAGGCCCGGGCCTATCCCCAGAACCCGGTCTTCGACGCGGCCCGGCTCTTTGCCCAAACCGAGGGCATCGTCCCCGCGCCGGAGACGGCCCACGCCATCAAGGCCGCGGTGGATGAAGCGGCGCGCTGTAAAGAGACCGGGGAGGCCAAGGTGATCGTCTTGAACTTCTCCGGCCACGGCCACTTCGATCTGGCGGCCTACGACGCCTATCTGGAAAAAAAGTTGGAAGATTATGAGTTCCCCGAGGAGCTCCTCAAAAAGGCCCTGGAGGACTTGCCCCAAATTCCCAAAAAATGATAAGATGATTAATGATTTTCCATTGCCGGTTGCAGAGGTTGTGAGAAAAATATGGAGCAGGCGAATCCCAAAAGAAGCGGTCTGAAGGCGTGGCTGCTGAGCGCCACCAAAGACCAGGCCCGGGACACCGGCATGGCCATGGTCCTTATCTGTCTTCTTTTCGCCTATTTGGGGCAGCGCCCCTCCTTGGTGCCCCTGGCCATCATTCTCCTGCTCTTAACCATGGCCGTGCCCCAGCTCTTCCGGCCCCTGGCCGTATTCTGGTTCGGGCTCTCCCATATCATGGGCAACGTGGTCTCCAAGGTAATCCTGAGTGTGATCTTTTTTCTCCTGGTCACCCCCATCGGCCTGATCCGGCGTTGGGCCGGGAAGGACGCCATGCAGGTGCGGAAATGGAAACAGGGCCGGGACTCGGTCTTTACCGCCCGGGAAGGGGTGATTCTCCCGGAGGATTTGAATAATCCGTATTAGTTGGTGATGAACTTATCTAGCCGCTTGAGGAATTAAGAATGGGTATTGTCCGTGATTTATGGGGATTTCTTAAGGTTCGCAAAAAATACTGGCTGCTGCCGATCATCCTCACCCTGCTCCTGTTCGGTTCGTTGATCGTTTTCGCCAGCGGTTCGGCCATTGCTCCCTTCATCTATACCCTCTTTTAGGGTGAGCTGACTTGCCTGACGCCATTTTAGGTATTTCTGCGTTCTACCACGATAGCGCCGCGGTCCTCCTGGCGGACGGCAAAATTATCGCCGCC
>DYJG01000498.1 GCA_020723225.1 Desulfobacca acetoxidans
TTCAATGACCCCCCGGGCCTGATAGATGCTCTCCGGCGGACGGATGACGATCATGGCGGTGCTCCCGCTCTAAAAAGAAAGGTTTCACGCAAAGACGCAAAGGCGCAAAAAAAGACGCAAATATTTATGATTGGGGGAATGACTGTTCCAGGGGTCAGGGGCCAGGGGTCAGGGACCAGAAAATCGGTCACTGGCCCCTAACTCGCAACCCGCAACCCGCAACTCGCAACCAGAGCGCGGAGAAAGGGCCGAAAACTCCGGCCTCCGGCCCTTCCCACGCTGCCTATTAACCTAATATCGCCTTCAGGTCCTCATCCGGAGTGCTGATGGGCATGATGTTGAAGTTTTTCACCAGCACGTCCAGGACGTTGGGGGTGATGAAGGCAGGCAGGCTAGGCCCCAGGCGGATGTTCTTGATCCCCAGGAAGAGCAGGCTCAGCAGGATGGCCACCGCTTTTTGCTCGTACCAGGAGAGGATCAGGGACAGGGGCAGGTCGTTCACCCCCACGCCAAAGGCGTTAGCCAGGGCCACCGCGATCTGCACCGCGGAGTAGGAGTCGTTGCACTGGCCGATGTCCAAAAGCCGCGGGATGCCGCCGATGTCCCCCAACTGCTTGTCGAAGAACCGGAACTTGCCGCAGGCCAGGGTGAGGACGATGCAATCCTGGGGCACCTTCTCCACGAACTCGGTGTAGTAGTTGCGGGTGGGTTTGGCGCCGTCGCAGCCGCCCACCAGGAAGAAATGGCGGATTTGCTTGTTTTTCACCGCCTCGATGACCGTGCCGGCCACGGACATCACCGTGTTCCGGGCAAAGCCGGAGTTGACGAAACGGTCGTTGGTGTCCTCCGGGAATCCCGGCAGGGCCAGGGCTTTGTCGATGACCGCCTTAAAGTTGCGGTCGGGAATATGCTTGATGCCCGGCCAGCCCACCAGGCCGGTGGTGAAGAGATTGTCGGCATAGACCTCCGCGGGCCGCTGCAGGCAGTTGGTGGTCATGAGAATGGCCCCGGGGAACTGGGCGAACTCCTTGCCCTGGTTCTGCCAGGCCGTGCCGTAGTGGCCGTAAAAATGGGGATACTTTTTCAGGCCGGGATAGCCGTGGGTGGGCAGCATCTCCCCGTGGGTATAGACATAGATGCCTTTGCCTTCGCTCTGCTTGAGGATTTCTTCCAGGTCCAGGAGGTCGTGGCCGGAGACCACGATGGCCTTGCCCTTTTTATGCCCCAGGGGGACCTTGGTGGGCACCGGATGGCCGTAAGTGCCGGTATTGCCGGCATCCAGCAGCTCCATGGCCCGGAGGTTGATCTCCCCGCATTTCAGGCACAGCCCCACCATGTCGTTGAGGCCCGGGTCCGGGGCGGCGGTGGCGGCCAGGCCCTCATGGACGAAGGCATAGACCTTGTCGTCTTCCTGTCCCAGGATCTGGGCGTGGTCGGCGTAGGCGCAGACCCCTTTGATGCCGAAGAGCAGGGTGTGTTTCAACGACAGAATATCCGGGTCCGCCGCGGGGTAGGATTTCAGGCCCACGGACTCGGCCTGCTGCAGTAAGGCCTCCTTGGTGGCCCCGGGCTGGAAGGTGGCCGGTCCCGCCGGAAAATCCGCCGCGCCGCCCGCGGCTTTGACCTTGGCTTTGAGACCTTCCCGGAGTTCCACGGCTCGATTGATTAACTTGATAAAACGCTCCGGATCGAAATCCACGTTGGTGAGGGTGGAAAACGCGGCCTTAACGGTAAAGACGTTGACCTCCCGGTCGCTGACGCCTGCCTTGCGCCCCGCCACGGCCACCTGGGACAGCCCCTGAAGGGTGTAAATCAAGACATCTTGTAACGCCGCCACTTCCGGGTTCTTGCCGCAGACTCCCTGGACGGTGCAAGCCACGCCCTTTGCCGCTTGCTCACATTGATAACAGAACATATGGTCTTCCTCCGCTTAAGGTAATGAATTGTTGGTGGCGGCCAGGCTCGCCAGTTTTTGCCGTTGTTGGGAGTAATCTAAATCAGGGCGGGGCGGGGTCCCTTGACTTAGGACAAAAACGGGAAAAAAATTTTTCCTTTGTACTGCCCTCAACTCTGCCCAAGCCTTGATTTGTTTTGATAATTCGAGGAGTTAAATGCTTTAATAAAAAGATCGTCCGGCTGCAATAAAAATAAGCATTTATTTTCACTTGACCAGTCCCCGATGAATCTGGGTTTAACGCAGGCGATTTATTTTAATTTTCTTCAACAGCCGCTTAAGTTTTTTTCCACGATTCCCGAAAGAGATGATAAGCGGAGGGGGCAAGATGAGATTCGCCTGGCGGGAATTATTGATCGGTTTAGCGGTGGTGGCGCTCTTTCTGACGGGGCCGGCCCGGGGAAAAGAGGCCCCGGATACGGACCCGCCGCCGTTTACCGACTACGGGAGTTTTCTGGGGGAATACCTGAGCGCGGGGGCCTTTAAATTTTACGACAATACCGAGGCGCTCCTGCGGCTGGCCCAATTTGAGCTCTCCCTGATGCGCTACCGTTTTCTCAAGGGCCAGATTCAAAAGAAAGGGGACTATCGGGGCCTGACGGCCATGGTGGATCTCCGCCTCCGGTTCCTGAAGAAGCAGATGC
>DYJG01000499.1:0-1775 GCA_020723225.1 Desulfobacca acetoxidans
CCTTTACCCGTTTGGCCGTGGTCTTTTCTTTCCTGCGCCACGCCCTGGGCACCCAGCAGATGCCTCCCAACCAGATTCTCATCGCCTTGTCCCTCTTTCTCACGGTCTTCATCATGGCCCCGGTCTGGCAGGAGATCCAGGAGAAGGCGGTCACCCCTTACATCAATCAAAAAATGCCGGGAGACGAAGCGGTGAAAAAGGGCCTGGAGCCCTTAAGGGCCTTCATGCTGAAGCAGACCCGGGAAAAGGACCTCGGGCTGTTCGTCTCCATTTCCAAAACCCCCAAGCCCAAAAACACCGACGACGTCCCCATCTCCGCCATGATTCCGGCCTTCATGATCAGCGAACTCAGAACCGCTTTCGAGATCGGTTTTCTCCTCTATCTGCCCTTTCTGATCATCGACATGGTGGTGGCTTCGGTGCTGCTGTCCATGGGCATGATGATGCTGCCGCCGGTGATGATTTCCATGGTTTTTAAGATTTTGCTCTTCGTGCTGGTGGACGGCTGGAACCTGGTGGTGGGTTCCCTGGTGCGAAGTTTTCAATGACCCGCCCAACGGAGGAGAAATGAACTCGGAAGTGGTGATCGGCATCGCCCGGCAGGCCCTCCAGGTGACGCTCATGGTATCTCTGCCCATCCTGGGCATCGGTTTGGTGGTGGGCGTAATCGTCAGCCTGGTGCAGGCCGCCACCCAGATCCAGGAAATGACCCTGACCTTCGTGCCCAAGATCGTCTCCATTTTCGTGGGCCTGCTGCTGCTCCTGCCCTGGATCATGAACCAACTGGTAACTTATACCTCGGAACTGTTCGGCAATATCCCCAACTACGTGCGTTGAAGGAGCACCGGATGCCCGGCCTGATCCTGCAAATGGAACAATTCTTCATGGTGGTGATCCGGGTGGGGTGTATCCTCTTTTTCCTCCCCATCTGGGACAGCCGCCTCGTTCCCGCGCAGATCAAGGTCTATTCCATCCTGGTGATCTCCCTGGCCTTGACCCCGGTAGTGGCGGGAACCCTGCCGCCTTTTCCCCAAAACTGGCTGGCCGCGGTTAGCCTGGTGATTCGGGAGCTGCTTCTGGCCCTCTCTTTGGGACTGGTGGTGCGCTTCGTCTTCTCCGGCATCCAGATGGCCGGGGAATTTGCGGGCATCCAGATGGGCTTCGGCATGGTGACCCTGATGGATCCCCAAAGCGGTATTCCCACGGTATTGATTGCGGACCTGCTGATGCTCACGGCCACCGTGCTCTTCCTGGCGGTGGACGGCCACCATCTGCTCCTTTATGTCCTGGCCCAGAGCTTCGGGGAGGTGCCGGTGGGCGGCCCGCCGCTGATGCCCGGCAGCCTCCTTTCCTTTATTGTCCCTTTGGGGAGCCTGATGTTCCAACTGGCGGTAAAGCTGGTGGCCCCCATTATCCTGGTCCTGTTTTTGACCCAAATCGCCATGGGCCTGGTGGCCCGCACCGTCCCCCAGGTGCAGGTGATGATCCTGGCCTTCCCGGTGACCATCCTCCTGGGTTTGTTTTTTCTTTCCCTGACCTTGATGATCATCGGCCCTTTCCTGGCCGATAAGTTTGCCTGGTTCAAAGGGCCCCTGTTCCAGGTGTTAAAGGCATGGCACGGTTGAAAGATCGTTTTACGTTTTGCGTTTTTCGTTTTTCGTTAAAAGACGAAAAAGAAAAGCCAAAACCTAAAACTGATGGTTCTAACGATCTGATGTAACAAGAGTAATTACACGAAAAACGCAAAACGAAAAACGAAAAACGGTCTTTTAAAT
>DYJG01000499.1:1785-2590 GCA_020723225.1 Desulfobacca acetoxidans
ATCCTCTGGGGTCCGGTCCTGGGCCGGAAGACCATTGAAATGCTTAAGCTATACCTGGGGCAAATCCGTCCGGGGATGGTGGGCCCCAACCAGGTGGCCCCGTTATTCGTAGGTTTCGGCCTCACCCTGGCCGGACTGCTGACCCCCATTTTCCTCAGCCTCTCCGCGGCCGCCATCCTGGGGACCTACGCCCAGGTGGGCAAGATCTATTCCACCGAACGCATCACCCCTGACCTGAGCCGCTTGCAGATGTTCCAGGGATTCAAACGGTTCTTCTCCCTGAACACCGTGGTGGAACTGCTGAAATCCCTGGCCAAGATCGCCATCATCCGCCTGGTGGCCTATTACTCGGTGAAGGCGGAGCTGCCTACCCTGCTGCCCCTGTTGGACCAGGAGGTGGGCCAGGTGCTGCTCCATCTCACGGGCACCGCCTTCCGGGTCTCCGCCCGCATCATCGTCGCCTTGTTGGTCCTCGGGGCCTTTGATTATCTCTATCAGCGCTACGAGTACGAGAAGGGCCTGAAGATGACCAAGCAGGAAGTCAAGGACGAGAGTCGCCAGGTGGAAGGCGATCCCAAGGTCAAGGCCCGCATCAAAAGCCTCATGCGCCAAATGGCCACCAAGCGCATGATGGGCGCGGTGCCGGAGGCCGACGTGGTGGTCACCAACCCCACCCATTACGCGGTGGCCCTGAAATACGACAGCGCCACCATGGTGGCCCCCGAGGTGGTGGCCAAGGGCCGGGGCTTCATCGCCCTGAAGATCATCGCCATTGCCCAGGAAGCGGGCGTCCCCAGGGTGGAGA
>DYJG01000500.1 GCA_020723225.1 Desulfobacca acetoxidans
GCCTCCAGGCTGTCCACCATGGAATCGAAGGCCTGGGCCACCTGGCCGATTTCGTCCTCCCGGCGCATCGACAGCTTCTGAAAATTTCCTTGGGCCACGACCTCGGTGGCGGTGATGATCTTCTGCAGGGGTTTGGTCACCCGCCAGTTGAAAACCATGCAAAGCGTCACCACCAAAAAGACAAAGACGCCCATGGTGCCAAAGTATAAAATGGCCCGGGTCAGCATGATGGGACGCAGATAGTCTTTTTCATAAATGAAGCTGACGATCTGCCACCGCCACAACGGAAAATAGCGGTGATGCAGCCGCACCCATTCATCCCCCACCAGGTCCGAGGAAATTCTCATCTGCAACGCCTTGGGCAACCGGGGAAGATTTACTTCTCCAGGGGGAAGTTCCAGGGAAGCTCCTTCTATCGTTTGCTTCTCCCCCAGCACCAGCATGTGGAGGTTGGGCAATTTGAAGCTGATCTTCTTGATTTCTTCCAGGGCCTCCTTGCGCATGGTGGCTACCAATTCCCCATCGTTTTCCAAACGCATTTCCAGGATATCCTGAAACTTGCTTTCGCAAATGCTGATCCCCAACAAGGTGGCCAGGCGCAGTTCGGCCTCCATGTTTTTCTCCAGGGGGGAGATCAGGGGGGGAGTCAAATAGTAAATGGAAAGGGTGGCCACAATGATCCCCAACGCCAGGACCGGAAACAAGATAGCTAAGGTAATCCGTTTGCCGGGGGAAAAAATGGCTAGCATCTGCGGGCTTCTTAGGCTCATCAGAAACGGGGGGGCGCGGTTTGCATGGATGTGGGGTAAACGATTTCCTTTTTCCCATCCTGCCACTGGATCAAAATGGGGTTGTGGCCGACCTGCATGCCGCTGTTATCCACCCGGAAGCGGCCCAGGACGGTAACGGTATCCAGGGAGAGAATATACTCCCGGAGCTTGTTCTGATCCAGGCAACGCGTTTGGGTGACCGCCCTTTCCATAATCTGGCACGTGGCATAGGCCGAGGCGGCATGATACGAAGGGGGCCTCTTGGCAAACGCCGTGAAGCTCACGATGAATTCCTTCGACCCCGGAAAGGGTATCCTGGCGTCGGGTTCCCACGGCGCGGGGCTGAAAACCCTTTCGGCCATATCTCCTGCCTGCCGGCAAAAAGTTGGCAGACACGGAGCGATGGTCTGGCAGATGGCCTTCGGCCGCAAATTGGCCGCCTTCAGTCTTTCCAGCACGGTGTAGGAGTCTTCGGGATAGGAGCAGAGAATCAGGCCGTCCGGGCCGGTGCCCAGACATTTCTGCAGAATTCCGGGCAATTCCTCCTTGCCCTCCCGGTAACCTTTGAAATAACTCACCCGCAAACCCAGGCGTTCGGCCCATTCCCGGGCTCCCTCGGCGATGGAGATATTGAAGCTGGACTCCTCAAAGAGAATCGCCACCGTTTCCAGACCCTGGCGGGCCAGGATGTCCATGCAGCCGATGAGATATCGTTTGGCCGGCGCATGGATGCCGAAGATATACCTATATCCCCGCTGCCAGATGGAGTCCCCGCTCCCTCCGGTCACCATGACAAAATGGTCGCGCTCGCTCACTTCCGACGCCGCCAGGGTCAATTCCGTGCCGTAAGGGGACAATATCAGATCCACTTTATCTTTTTCGAGGAGCCGCCCGTAGAGCTCCCGCACCAGTTCCGGCCGGCTCTGGTCGTCGTAAAGAACCAGCTCCACCGGCCGGCCCAGGAGGCCGCCGCGCTGATTAACCTGGACTTCCCAGAGTCTCATGGCGTCCCGGGCCATCAAAGAAGGCTCCGTTAATTTCCCCGATAGGGATACGGTGGCGCCGACGCGGATGGGCCGAATTTCCTGGCCCCAAGCCGTTTGCGCCAAAAATATCACCAGGCCGGCCCAGATTCCCCAGACCGCCAATATTCTCAGCCTTATCCCGGATTTTTCCTTCCCGGACCGGGAATCGGCAGTACAAAGCCCACCCCATCGATTTGCCGCCATCTCCGCTTCCTTCCCTGGATCTTTAGAACATTGGAGCTGGAGGCGCTCCCGAGGCTGTTCCTTGCGCTACCGGCATTTTTAAACTTCGCCTGACTACAAGACCCGTAATATGTTCATCGGCGAATCACGGCCTTTTTTAAAATAATATTTCGCTAATTTCGCCGGTACCAGGCATTTTTCCTAGTGCTTGAAGCCAACGGCCAAGAAACCTCACATTTTACCAACCCCGCACCTGAAACTTTGCCGTATCCGGCATCCATGATAATGCCGTGGGGGGGCCTCCTCCGTGAGGCGGGCCTCCGTGCCCGCCCTGGCACGGATCAAGCTGGAAGCGGTCATCCCTCCAAAATCCATCAAAGCCTTAATTAGCCTCTTTCAAAAGTCTTTAATCTGCTTTTTCTCTGCGCCCTCTGCGCCTCTGCGAGAAACCATCTTTTCCAACCGGCTTCCCTCCACCCGCCCCAACCCTCCCCCGCTTGACAAAGCCCCGCCCATAGGGTTAAATATGTCCAAAATTCCGCATATTCAAAGGGTTTCCTAAGAAATGGGCCTTTTCCATAAAGTCATGGTGGCCAACCG
>DYJG01000501.1 GCA_020723225.1 Desulfobacca acetoxidans
CTAATATCCGGGATATATTAAAAGAAAATGACCTGGTGCTGGACGCCAGCGACAACTTTGCCACCCGCCTCTTGGTGGCGGACTGCTGCTGGCGGGAGAAGCTGCCGCTGATCTCCGCGGCGGTGGGCGGGTTCCAGGGCCTGCTCCTGGTCATGGACCCGGCCCCGGGGAACCCCTGCTACCGCTGCCTCCTGCCCCAGGAGCCGCAGGCCCCCCGGGAAGGCATCCTGGGCGCGGTCGCGGGGGTGATGGGCTGCCTCCAGGCCGCGGAAGCCTTGAAAATGCTGCTGGGCCGGAAATCGGAGCTGACGCGGCATCTATTGGCCTATGACGCGCTCCGGTGCCGTTTCCGCCGGGTGCAGCGGGAGAAAAAGCCCGACTGCCCCCTGTGCGGACAGTGAGCAGTGAGCAGTAAGCAGTAAGCAGTAATACTTAGCGTCTTGGTCTTTGCGCCTTGGCGTCTTTGCGTGAGATATTTTTCTTTGTAAAACTCGGAGTTATTGATGTCCCATGATCCACTGATTATCGCCGGCCGCTCTTTCCGCTCCCGCCTCATGGTGGGCACGGGCAAATTTCCCTCCGCCGCGGCCTTAAAGGCCGCGCTGGACAGCTCCCACGCGGAGATCGTCACCGTGGCCCTGCGCCGGGTGGACCTGTCCCGGCCCGAAGGCGACAGCATCATGCCGGTGCTGGACCCCAAAAAACACCTGATCCTCCCCAACACCTCCGGGGCCCGGAGCGCAGAGGAAGCCGTGCGCCTGGCGAAGATGGCCCGGGCCATGGGCCTGCCGCCCTGGGTGAAACTGGAGCTTACGCCCGAACCCCGCTACCTCCTGCCCGACCCGGTGGAGACGCTCAAGGCCGCAGAAATGCTGATCAAAGACGGCTTCGTGGTCCTCCCTTACATCCAGGCGGACCCGATTCTGGCCAAGCGCCTGGAGGAGCTGGGCACGGCCACGGTCATGCCCCTGGGCGCGCCCATCGGCAGCAACCGTGGTTTGAGGACCAAGGATATGGTCCGCATCATCATCGAGCAGGCCAAGGTGCCGGTGGTGGTGGACGCGGGCCTGGGCGCGCCGTCGCACGCCGCGGAAGCCATGGAGATGGGCGCGGACGCGGTGCTGGTGAACACCGCCCTGGCCGAAGCCGCGGACCACGGCCGGATGGCCGGGGCCTTTGCCATGGCCGTGGCCGCGGGCCGCCTGGCGTATCTTTCCGGCTTAGGCCCGGAGCGGGAGGCCGCGGAGGCCTCCTCCCCCTTAACGGGTTTTTTGGAATAACCCTTTCCCATCACGCAGCATCAAAGGAAAACCTTGAAAATACTCCTCGTGCAACCGAAATCCACCGGCTTCACCGGCCAGGTTTCCAAAAGCGGCAAGGCCGGCATCGCCCGGGTGACCTTGACCACCATCGCCGCGCTCACGCCCCCGGAACACGAAGTGGCGATTCATGACGCCCGGCTCACCGAACCCGACTATAACGGGGACTGGGACCTGGTGGGCTTTACCGGCATGACCTGTGAGATTCCCCACGTGTACCGCATGGCCGATGAATTCCGGAAGCGGGGAAAGACCGTGGTTATCGGCGGCTACCACGCCACGGCCTTGCCCGATGAGGCCGCGGCCCACGCCGACCTGGTGGTGGTGGGCGAAGCCGAGGGCCTGTGGCCCCGCCTTCTCTCGGACCTGGTCCAGGGCGGGGCGGGGCGGCGGATTTACCAAAACGAGGCGCTGGTGGAAATGCGGGATATGGCCATCCCCCGCCGGGACCTGCTCGATCGGAAGATGTACACCTATGCCAACACCATCCAGGCCACCCGGGGCTGTCCTTTCGACTGCCATTATTGTTCGGTAACCAGGTTTTTCGGCCGGGATTTCCGCTGCCGGCCGGTGGCCGAAGTCGTGGCCGAAATCGAAAGCCAGCCGGACAAGCGCTGGATGTTCCTGGACGATAACCTCATCGGCCAGGCTAATTATGCCAAGGAGTTGTTCCGGGCTTTGATTCCTTTGGGAGTCACCTGGGGGGCCCAGGCTTCCATGGCCCTGACGAAGGACGTGGAACTCATGGACCTCTATGCCCAGGCGGGCGGCAGGTTTGTCTTTATCGGTTTCGAGAGCTTATCGGCCCAGACCCTGAAAGCGGTGCGCAAGGGGGTTAACCGCCCGGAAGAATACGCCCAGGGCGTCCGCCAGTTGCACCGCCGGGGCATCACCATCATGGGCAGTTTCATCTTCGGCCTGGACGGCGATGATCTGGGGGTGTTCAAACGCACCGTGGATTTTGTCAACGCCGCCAAGATCGACCTGGTGCTGTACCATATCCTCACGCCCTTCCCGGGCACCAGGCTTTATGAGGAGATGGACGCCAAAGGGCGCATCCATGACCGGGACTGGTCCCATTATGATACCGGCCACTCGGTCATCCATCCCCAGGGAATGACCTCCGAGGAACTGGAGAACGGCTGGTATTGGGCCGTGCGTGAGACCTATAAACTCTCCAACATCCTGCGGCGCATAATCCGGCCCGACCCCGGCTGGAAGCTGCGCCTGGCGGCCAATTATTCCCAATA
>DYJG01000502.1 GCA_020723225.1 Desulfobacca acetoxidans
CGCACAGGCGAGACGCCTGTGCCACCAGGTAACCAGAACTTTTCAGGGCAGAGCTGGGAAGGAGGATAAAAACACAGGATAGCGGGGGACGGCCTGCGCCTAGCCCCTTCCTTTTATGGCCATTTTGTCTTAAGGTAAACTATGATGACTTTCTAGGGAGGCAAGGAGAAGCCATGAGGGAAGCCAAGACCAAAGGCCCGGGGCGGGGGTTGGAGGCGGAGGCCGTGATTGCCGGGTTGCTTAGGGGGGAGAGTCCCATTTGCGGGGAGAGGCGGGCGTATCAGCCACCTTTGTGTCCGGCCCTGCAAGGGGTGAGCGCCACCCGGCCCTTGGATGGGGTGGCGGATTTGGAGGTCCTCAAAGTGGCCGGGGAGCAACTGCCTTTCGTCAGCCAGAACCGGCTCCTGGAGGTTGTCCCCTCCCAGGGCAAGAGCCTCTGGGATACGCCCCGGAACCTCGGCGTGGTCCTCTCCGGCGGCCCGGCGCCAGGGGGCCACAACGTCATTGCCGGGTTGTTCGAGGCCGCGAAAAAGGCCCATCCGGAAAACCGGGTCCTGGGCTTTTTGGCCGGGCCCAAGGGGATCATCACCAACAGGCACACGGAAGTCACCGCCGAGATGGTGGCCCGCTACAAAAACTCCGGGGGCTTCCACATGTTGGGGACCGGCCGGGACAAGATCGACAATGCCCAGAAGATGGAGCAGTGCCGCCAGACCTGTACCGCCCTGAAACTCTCCGGCCTGGTGGTGGTGGGCGGCGACGACTCCAACACCAACTCCGCGTTCCTGGCGGAGAATATGCGGGATTTGGGGGTGCAGGTCATCGGCATCCCCAAGACCATCGACGGCGACCTCCAGGTGCCGGGGCTGTGCCAGATTCCCTTCGGGTACCACTCCGCCTGCCTGGCCTTTGCCACGGAGATCGGCAACCTCAATTCGGACTGCAAGTCGGACCTGAAATACTGGCACTTCAACCGCCTCATGGGCCGCAGCGCCTCGCACATCGCCCTGGAGGTGGCCTTCCAGACCCACCCCAACGTCATCCTCATCGGCGAGGAGATCGAGGAAAAAGAGCTGACCATCCACCAGGTGGTGCGCCTCATCGCCGACGTGGTGGTGGCCCGGGCCAATCAGGGGAAAAACTACGGCACCATCCTGATTCCCGAAGGCATCCTGGAATTTATCCATGAAATAAACGCCTTGATCATCAAGATCAGCCATATCATCGCGGTTTACAACCGGGAGGCCCATGAAGGGGAGGCTTTCCACCACCTCTCCTTTGAGGACCAGGTGCAGCTCATCGACAATAACGACATCTGGCGGGACTACGACAGCCGCGTCTTCCTGGGCCTGCCCCCGGAATTGCAGCGGGGCCTGCTGCTGCCCCGGGACAGCCACGGCAATTTTCAGTACTCCCTGGTGAACACGGAAAGGATCCTGCTGGGGATGGTGGCCACTTACTTAAGGAAACAGCGCTCCAAGGGGATATATAAAGGGACCTTCAAGACCCAGTTTCACTTCTACGGCTATGACGGCCGGGGCACCTTCCCCACCAAGTTCGATTGCGATTACACCTATAATTTGGGGCATGCGGCCTTCAGCCTCCTGGCCAACGGGGCCACCGGCTACATGGCGGCCATCAAGGACCTGCATCTGCCCGTGGAGGAGTGGCGGCCCATCGGCATTCCCCTGGCGCCCCTGATGCATCTGGAGGAGCGCACCGGCCGCCTGGAGCTGGTCATCCAGAAACAGAAGGTGGACCTGGAGAGTCCGGCGTTCATGATCCTGGAAAAAGAAAGGGAAAAATGGGCCATGGAGGACGACTACCGCTTCCCGGGTCCCATCCAGTTCCAGGGCGCCAGCGCCGAGGACAAGCCCATTACCTTGATGCTGAATGCGTTGAGTTCTTAAAATACTTGCAATCCCCCGGGCTGATGGTCATAATTCTTTTTGGGGGAGTTCAATCACACTTCCCTTGCCGACTGGGGGATCGTCCAATGGCAGGACAGCGGCCTTTGGAGTCGCCGATCTAGGTTCGAATCCTAGTCCCCCAGCCATTCGCTAGTGATTACACCAGCCTCCGGAGCAGCGCCTTCCGGAGGCTGTTTTCATTCCCGGCCCTCCGGGAAGTCCTGTTTGAATAGATGAATTTCACGCAAAGACGCAAAGGCGCAAAGAGAGACACAAATATCTATTATGAAGAACCAGAGGGTGATGGCGGGCAAGCCGCCTGCCTGTTCCTTGCTTTTTGTAAAGGTAATTGATATGTTTAAACAAAATCTTTTACCTGGCATTACATGAAGCTGCGCTTAATTTTACTGATTCTCTCCCTGTTATCTTTTTTGTCCGCGTCCGCCGGAGGCTACTTCTACTATGCCTCCCTCAAGAAAGCCGCGCTCCGGGAAGCCGAGCGCCAGTCTCTCAACCGGCTGGTGGCCATCAAGAGAAACCTCTCCACCTTTCTGGCGGAAAACGTCAAACCGGCCCGGGTCTTGGCGGGGATGAAGGAAGTCCGGGAGGCCCTGGCCCGGCCGGAGGCCGCGTCCCTGGCCCGGGCCAACGCCATG
>DYJG01000006.1 GCA_020723225.1 Desulfobacca acetoxidans
ACGCAGTCCGGAAACCTTGCCGTCTAGGGTCAGGACCGCAGTGGGGGCCGCGAGCAGTTCGATCTTGACGCCTTCTTCCTCGGCGTCCCGGATCTCATGCTTTGAGGCCGGCATCTCTTCTCTGCTGCGCCGGTACAGGATCTTCACTTCGGAGGCGCCCTGCCTGATGGCCTCCCGGGCCGCATCGATGGCCACGTCGCCGCCGCCGACCACCGCTACCTTCTTGCCGGTTCTGACCGGCTGCTTTCTATTGAGCAGGCCGAGATAATCGATGCCGTGCATGACGCCTTCGGCATCCTCATTTTCGATTTTGAGTTTCATGCTGCTCTGCGCGCCCACCGCCAGATAGACGGCCTTGAACCCCTCCTGGAAGAAACCGGCCACCGGACGATCCTTGCCGATGTCGACATTCAACTGGATGTCCACGCCCAGCTTCCTGATATAGTTGATCTCCCGTTCCAAGACCGCGGGCGGCAGCCGGTAGTCCGGGATGCCGGCCCGGAGCATGCCGCCGGCAAAGGGCGCCCTTTCGAAAATGGTGGGGTGGTACCCTTTCTTAGCCAGGAAATAGGCGGCGGTGAGCCCTGCGGGACCGGCGCCGATGATGGCCACCTTCTCGGTTTCCGGCTTCTTCTCGATTTCCGGCGCCGGCAACGTCTCCCAATCCACCTGGTCCGCCGCGAACCGTTTCAACTGGCAGATGGCCAGAGGGGAATCAACCTCCTGCCTGCGGCACTGGGCCTCACAGGGGGCTGGGCAGATGCGGCCCAGAGAGCCGGGAAGCGGCATCGTCTCCATGATCACGTTGAGTGATTCTTGGTACCTGCCTTCCTTGATCAGGGCGACAAACCCCTGGATATTGATCCCGGCCGGACAGGTCTGCACGCAGGGACCCCGGTCGTATTTTTCAATGGCATAGCGCACCGGTACCGCCTGGGGGAAGGAGATATAGATGGCCTTGCGCAGCTTCGTCCCCACGTCCCATTCGTTCGGGGCCTCCACCGGACAGACCTTGGCGCAGTCCCCGCACCCGGTGCAGTTCGTCTTCACATAGCGGGAGCGCTGGTTGACCTCGACTTTAAAGTTGCCGACAAAACCGCTGACACTCTCCACTTCGCTATTGGTCATTAAATTGATATTCTTGTCCTGGCCCACGGCCACCATTTTCGGGGTGCCGATACAGGCCGCGCAGTCCAGGGTCGGGAAGGTCTTGTCATACTGGAGCATGTGCCCCCCCACCGTCGGCTGCCGTTCCACCAGAAAGGCCTTATTGCCGGAGCTGGCGATATCCAGCGCCGCCTGCATGCCGGCGATGCCGCCGCCCACCACCAGGGTGTTGGGATTGACCGGGAAGGTGCTGGGGAAGAGCGCGCTCTGATTTATGACCCGCATCAGGCCCGCCCTGACCAGGACCATGGCCTTGGCCGTGGCCTCATCTTCGGACTCCGTCACCCAGGAGCCGTGTTCCCGGACACAGACCATGTGGAAGGCCCGGTAGGGATTCAACCCCGCCCGCTGGCAGGCGGCGCGGAAGGTTTTTTCATGCATGCGCGGCGAGCAGGAGGCCACCACCACCCGGGTGAGGCCCTGATTCTTGATGTCCTTTTCGATGAGATCCTGCCCCGGATCCGAGCACATAAACAGATAATCCTGGGAAACTACGACCCCCGGGAAGGTGGCCGCATACTCCGCCACCTCCTGGACTCTGACCCGATAAGCAATGTTGATCCCGCAGTGGCAGATATAAAACCCGATGCGCTCAGGCATTTGCGTACTCCTGCGAAATTCCCGATATGGTTTTTTCCGGTTTTGGCAGTTGTATTGACAGATCAATGGACTCCAGAAGCAGTTGGGCAACATCCCGGACCTTGATCCGGTTGCCGGCGCCCAGCCTGGCGACGGCCTCATTGAGCGTGCGGATGCAGTAGGGGCACGCCGTGGCGATCACCTCCGCGCCGGTGCCTAAAGCCTCTTTGATTCGGATCTCTCCAAGGCTTTCCTTGGCGACTCTGTCCTTCCACGGGCCGCCGCCGCCCCCGCCGCAACAGAAGCTCCGCTCCCGGTTGTTTTGCATCTCGAAGAGCGTCGCTCCCGGTATGGCTGCCAGGATTCTCCGGGGCGCATCATAGATGCCGGAATGCCGGCCCAGATAGCAGGGATCGTGGTAGGTCACTTTGATGCCCAGGCTGTTGACGGGTTTGATGGCGCCCTGCTGAATGAGTTCATCCAGAAGCTCGGTGGAGTGAATAATGGCTATCTGCTTCAACTCCGCATAATTGGTTGTGAAGGAATTCAGGCAGTGGGGGGAGAGGGTCAGGATCTTGGAAACGCCCGCCTCCAGAAACATCTCGGTATTCTTGGCGGCCAGAGCGGCCGCAACGTCCCCGGCGCCCATCTTATCGGCCGGGTCGCCGCAACAACTCTCTCCGGTTCCGAGGGTTCCATAGGAGACACCCGCATGCTCCAGCAGGCGCAGCAGAGCGATGCCGGCCTTTTGGCTGCCTTTGCCGGCCGCGGTGTCATAGGCCGTAGTGCAGCAGGTGAACAGGCAATACTCATGTTCTTTGGTATAAATAGGCAGATCCGCTCCCCTGGCCCATTCCCGGCGGTTTTCCCTTTTCCCTCCCCACGGGTTGCCGTCTTTCTGCAAACTCTGCGCCGCGGCAGCAAAAGATTTCGGCAGGGCTCCCGCCTCGACGACCTGGCGGCGGACGGATTTAATCACGTCCACCGAGGCGATACCCCGGGGGCATTGTGCGGCGCAGTGGCCGCAGGTGGCGCAGGTCCAGGAGGCCTCATCGACGGAGACGTTCGTGGCCCGGTCCAGAGCGAGATCCCGGAGGATCTTCCGGGGACTGTAGCTCGTCACTTCGCCCCAAGGGCAAACCCCGGTGCAGGCGCCGCACTGCATACAGCTCTGGAAGGTCTCGCCCACGTCTTCCCGGATCAATGCCAGGGTAGCCGGAGAGTCGTGCAAGGCCTTTTCTTTCAGGGTCGTCAAGAAGATGGCCAGCGGCCGGTACATCAGATGGGAGAGTTTGCCGAAGGGGATCATCAGGGTCAGCATGCCCACCGTGATGGCGAGATGGATCACATAGGTCGTGTAGGTCATGATGGGCAATCCGGCCAGCCTGAAAAAATGGACCAGAATACCGGTGACCGCAATGGCGGCAATCAACACCAGGAAAAACACGTCCGTAAAATCGGAATACCGGTGGAGATTTTGCTCCTTCTTAAACCAACGGCTGTACAGCATGGCGGTGGAGGCAACCATCAGGGCGATGGTGGCGTAATAGCCCAACAACCTCGTCCAATGCCAAACGGGATGGACGAAATCGGTCTGAAACTCCGATAGATACACCATCACCAGGATTTCCATGGACACCCAGCCGGAGAATAGGAAGAGATGCCGCCACCAGGCGCTCCCCGGGCCGGTGCCGCACTTCCGCCACCGTTTCTGGGTGAAGTAATTGATGAAAAACACCGGCGCCTGGGTCAGGTAGAGATGAAACGGTATCTTCGTGCCCCGCATGATCTTCACAAACATGTGGGCCGCATTCGAGAACAGCATCAGAAAGACAAAGCCCATCACGATCTGGTCGCCGAGATGGATCCAGTGAACCGGAGCGAAGGTGTTGAGCTCCACCCGGTCGGTGACCACCGGCCCATGAAAAAGCAGGAAAAGCAAGATGACGACTAGGCCGACGCCGAGAAAAGCCCCAACCTCCGTTTTGGGCGAGGTATAAAATCTCCTGGCAATTCCCGTCCAGTCGTACTGGGTCATCACCCAGCGCCGGGCGGCCATCATGGTCTCGGCGGGCTCCGCGCCCCGGGGGCAGTCTTTATTACAATCCCCGCAATAATAGCAAAGCCAGGGTTCCGGAGATGCCAACAGCTTGTCTCTCAGGCCGAGCTGGAGATAGCGGTAGATTCTTCGAGGAAAGGTGTTCTCCCCCACCGACAAGGGACAGGCGGCAGCACAGTTGCCGCATTGCATACAGATTTCCATGTCCCTGGCCCCAAGACTCCGGACCTCGCGGTACAAGTCAGGGCTGACATGGTTGTTTTTCATTTATCTTCCTCTGAAAGGCTTAATTGTGGATGTTTTTCCAGCCGGATGTGAACTAATGCTTCATCGATATAAATCGAGCAAGACATATGCCATTTTAATAACTCTTTGATTTTCAAGGATAATGTTTTCTTGTTCGGCCTCCCGAAAGCTTCATTTGTCGGATAATCCTACAGCCGTCGGGGATGTCATATATAAGATGTTAATTATTCAATTAAAAATTAAATTTGGAAATTCCGACACTAGTTAAAGAATCCCTTGTGAATTTGAACCGAAAAAGAAGCCGCAGTGGCACGAAATCGTGGGGTTCACGGTGATGGCCTCTGCGTGGGCAGGGCTTCCAGGGATTTTTAAGAGGTTGACCAAGACCAGGCGTATCCTGCCGGAATCGAAAAGAAACCACGGGATTTCCCGGGTTGCTTAAAGCACAAAGGCTTGGGACTGGTCCCAAGCCTTTAATATTAACGCCACCGCCCTGCCTGCCCGGCTCATGGATGCCGGCCCGGATCAGACTTATTGGGCTTCCTGAACCGGTCCTGAAGGCTGGCGGCGCCAATGGTGTTCCTCCGGGCTTCAGGAATAAACTCCTCTGGGCCCCGTTTGTCCCGGTTACCAGACCTCCACGAACTTGGCATTATAGTAAAGATATTCCAACTTCTCCTTTAGCCCCAATTTCAACTGGGAGATCTTTTCCAGGACAGTCCGGGGCTTCCCCTGGGGCTGCCGGGCCGCCAGGTTTTCGTATAGCTTGTAAGAGCCTTCCTCCCGCATCATGGCGAACAGAATCGACTCCGTGGGAGAAAGCGAGGAGATGTTGTCGATGAAAGTCCCGCCGGAATGCATGGTGGCGCCCACCTTGGGTTCCATCATCCCCAGGCGCCTTAGAGACTCTTCTTCTATCCAGGCGACGTCTTGAGCCTCAGCGGTTTGCTCACCTTCCTGGGGCGCGATGATGGACTGGAGAACCTGGTTGTGCTCCTGCTCCACCTTGGCCAAGAGCTGAAAGGTTTCCTTGTTTTCCTTGACGGTCGCCAGCTCGGCCATTTGCAGATAAAATTCGTGCGATATCTCTGCCTGGGCTATGGCATTCCTGATAATGGCTTCCAGCTCAACGTTCATTGGAAGTTCCTCCTATCTAGGATTTTATGGTCCTGATTTTGCCTCGATACACGGCCGAGGTAGTGTCGCTTAGGACGCTTGCCTTATTTAAAGCAAGGGATATGCCAAGCCTCAAAACGATTAGTTAAGTGTTTAATTTTGCTTGCTTATGTCAATTGGCAGGAAAACTTTTTATAATTATTGTTTGTTGGATAATACCACAGAAAACTTTTGTCTAGTCGTTCAACCCACTAATATTATTAGTTTAATATTACTATGTTGGATAATTGAACGAACGAATCAATAACAAACGCCTGATGAGGCTTGCCATTTGAGCCCTCAAATGCAGAGATTTATCTTATTCCGGGGAAAGGAAATGCCAGGGGTAATCAACCTATTCTCTAATTGTCGCGCATCTGTCTGACAACTTTCCCAACCTGGAGCTCAAGGAACTCCGGGCTCCGATTCCACTAAGTCCCCAGGCAGTATTACCTCCAATCCTAACCCTTGATCGTAGGAATTTACCACAAATTAAATATTATAATTAAATCAACGCGATATCTATTTAACGAGAATTAGTTGTAGATTTATCCTACAAGATGCAACTGTCCATTAGATGCATCGAAGCATCTGATTTGTTATGTAAATTCCATTACTTGTGTCAATAGCGCAGATTTTGGCACATTCATTGCTTTATTATTGGTCAAACCTCAAAGGAGGACCGATACCATGAGTCCCAAGACAAAGATGGTCGATATCTTCGGTTTTCAAGTGCCCGCGGAGACCTATTATTTGCACCGGGGCCATGCCTGGGCGGTGCTCGAAGAGTCCGGACAGGTGCGGGTGGGATTGGATGACTTCTCCCAGAAGATCCTGGGGCTGGCTGACGATATCAGGTTTCCCGAGATCGGTAAGGTCTATTACCAGGACCACCTCTGCATGGCCCTGTTCCGACAGGGGCGCAAGGCTTCCTTCGAGGCCCCGGTAGACGGTGTCGTCGAGGCAATCAACCCGAAACTGCGGAGCAACCCCGGCCTGATCCACGACGATCCTTATGGAGACGGTTGGATCTGTTTAATGAATCCCATTAATCTCGCGCACAATCTGGAAAACCTGTTCTCCGGCGCAGCCAACGCCACCTGGATTGATGAAGAATCCCACCGGTTGATGAATCTCATGGACACCAGGGTGGGCTTCACCCTGCCGGACGGCGGCGCCATTATGGACGACGTGTTCGGCCACTATCAGGAGTTGGGTTGGCGCCCCCTGGTCCATGAGTTTTTTTTGCGAAACCTGACCAAGCCATCAACGCGTCGGGGGTTCGAGGGCTGGAATAACTTCGGTTAAGGAGACTTGGAAAAGATCATGAACGAACTAGGCTGGAGAGGGCGGGGGCGCAATCTCCAGGGGACCCCGCCCTTCTGAAGATACGTGTAGCGAAGGAGTATGATTCCATGGCAAACCAATTCCTCGAAGATAAGAAGTACTGCATCTGGATGGAAGCCGGGGTGATCGATTTCAAATTCTGCGATCAGGACTTCGATTGTCAGAACTGTGAATTCGACCGGGCCATGACGGAAGCCGCCGCCCATCGCCTGGCCCGTTGGAAAGCGGGAGAACCGGCAAAGAGCCGGAAATCAAAGGTGGGTCCCTGGGAATTCAAGATGCGGCGACACTTCCAAGGGCAGAAGAAGTGTCAGCTCATGCAAACCAGGCACTGCCATGAATGTTCCTTTGACGAACTTCTGGAGGAGCAATTCGATTTTTTTCTGGCCCCGGAAAGGCCTAAGGTCCAGGAGGTCCTCGGCATCAAGGTGCCGACCTCCAATTTCCTCCACCGGGGCCATACCTGGGTGGCCCTGGAAAACGCCGGCCGGGTCCGCATCGGTTTGGACGACTTTTCCCAAAGGGTCCTGGGTCCGCCGGACAAAATCAAGCTGCCCCCCAGAGGGGCGGAAATTCAGACCGATAAGGTGGCACTAACCTTGGGCCGCAAAGGGAACAAGGCCCCGGTCCTGGCGCCGCTGACCGGCACCATTGACGCGGTAAATCCCCAGGTCCGGAAAAACCCGAGGCTGCTCCATGATGATCCTTATGGCGAAGGTTGGCTGTTCGTAGTCTCCCCCAGCAACCTTAAGACGGACCTAGAAAGGATGCTTTTCGGCCAGTGCAACATTTCCTGGATAGAACATGAATCCCATCGACTTCTGGGAATGCTGGAATCAACTGCAGGAGTGACTTTGCCGTCCGGCGGGTCGATTATCGATGACGTCTTCGGGGCCTATCCAGAGCTGGGCTGGGAGCGCCTGACGAAGGAGTTTCTCCACAGCGTTTAGCCGGGATTTAAGCCCCTGTCTCGAAACTACTCAGTCAGGCTGAAAGGATGCTCTCCAGTTAATGAGAAAGGCCATATTTCTTGATCTTTTCGTAAAGCGTGGAACGGTTGATGCGCAGAACCCTGGCTACATTGGAGAGGTTGCTGCCTTTGGTGGCCAGGAGATGGGCGATATGTTGGCGCTCCAATTCTTCCAGTGATAATTCTCCCAATTCTGCTGCCCCGCCCGGGACCACAAAAGGCAGGTCCCCGCGTTTGATCTGCCGTCCTTTCCCTACGACTACCGCCCGCTCGATGGCGTTTTCCAGCTCCCGGACGTTCCCCGGCCAGGAATAGCGCTGCATCGCCTCCAGGGCCTTCGGGTGGATGGAGTCGATCTTTTTCTTGGTCTCGGTGGCATAACGTCTCAGGAAATGTTGGGCCAGCAGGGGAATATCCTCCAACCGCTCCCGTAAGGGCGGCACCTGGAGATGGATCACATTCAAGCGGTAATATAAGTCCTGGCGGAAAGTTTTTTGCCGGATGGCTTCCTGGAGGTCCTGATTGGTGGCGGCGATGACCCGAAAATCGCTGCGCAGCGTGGCGGTGCCCCCCACCCGGGTGAATTCCCGGGTCTCAAGGACTCTGAGCAGGTCGATCTGCATCTTCATGGAGATGTCGCCCACCTCATCCAGGAAGAGGGTGCCGGCGTGCGCCATTTCCAGGCGGCCTTTCTTGGTATACTTGGCGTCGGTAAAGGCGCCCTTTTCATGGCCGAAGAGCTCGCTTTCCAGGAGTTGTTCCGTAAAGGCCCCGCAGTTGATGGCAATAAAGGGGGCATAACACCTGGGACTCTGGGCGTGGATGGCCCGGGCCACCAGTTCTTTGCCGGTGCCGGTTTCCCCGGTGATCAACACCGTGGTGTCGGTCTGCGCCACATCGACAATGGTCTCGAATAACTTGAGCATCACCGGCGACTGGCCCACCAGGTTTTCAAAACGGGTGACCGTGGCCAGCCGATCCTTTAGAATCAGGTTTTCCATGGCCAGGCTTTGCATCTGCACCATCTTTTCGATGGTAAAGTTGAGTTCTTCCAGTTCGAAAGGCTTGAGCAGATAATCGTATGCCCCCGACTTTATGGCCTCAACCGCGTCCTGGATATCGCCGTGGGCCGTCATCATGAGGATGGCGGCTTCGTTCTCGTTTTCCTTAAGTTTCTTGAGCAGGGCAAGGCCGTCCATCTCCGGCATTTTGACGTCGATGAGCATGATGTCATAATGGGTTTCCTGGGCCTTGGCCAGCGCCGTAAAACCGTCGGCCGCGGTTTCCACCAGAAAGCCGCCCCGTTTCAGCCAACCGCTTAAAGATTCGCGGATGCTCAGCTCATCATCCACTACCAGGATACTGATCTTCTTATGTGGCAACACTTTCTTCTCCCGGTTTAAAGACAGGCAGACGAATAGTAAAGGTGGTCCCTTTTCCCACTATGCTGTCCACTTTGATGGTGCCCTTGTGATCCCGGATGATGCCATAAACCACGGAGAGTCCGAGCCCTACCCCGGCGATGGTTTTTTTGGTCGTATAGAATGGTTCGAAGATCTGGGAAAAACTCTCTTTGGGGATGCCTTTGCCCGTGTCGGAGACCTTCACCACCACCTCACGCCGCTTGGAATTCCTGGTCTCCAGGGAGAGGGTGCCCCCTTGGGCCATGGCGTCTTGGGCGTTCAGGAAGAGATTCAAAAATACCTGTTTCATCTGTCCCTTATCCCCCCTAACCAGGGGCAGGTCCGGCGCCAATTGCCGGTTTAGGGCAATACCCTGCAACCGCATCTGATATGCGGTTAAAGACAAGGTTTCCTCCACCACGGCATTAAGGTCCAGAGGTTTGAATTCCGGCTTGGTTTTGCGGGAAAACGCCAGAAGGTTGGCAATGGTACGGCTGACCCGGGAGGTCTCGCTATGGACCATGGAGAGATAGTGGCGGATATCGGCCAAATCCACCTCGCTGGGGGTCCCTTCGGCCAACATGCTTTCCATCAAGCGGACGAAGTTGAGTATCCCGGTCAGCGGGTTGTTGATTTCGTGCACCACGCTGGCAGACAACTTCCCCAACGAGGCCATCTTGTCTTCATGGAGCATTTGCATCCGGGCCCGGATTTCCTGGGTGATATCCCGCGAGAGGTCAACTACTTGATGGATCCGTCCTTCCTTATCGTAAAGCGGGTGGCAGACCACGTGATAATAGTGCTCACGGCCGTCCTTATCGAAGTGTATGTGGGTGGCGGAAGCGGCTTTGCGGGTCTCCACCGCCTCTTTTAAAGGACAGGGATGATCGGGAATATTGCAGGGAACTTGCAGATGGTGCGACACTTCATAGCAGTGTTTGCCCACCACTTCATGGCGCCTTAGGCCCACCATCTCCAGCAGGGCCCGGTTAACCTCGATGATTTTATAGTCCAGATCGATCACCATCATGTGATCAGCGATGCCATTGACAATGGTTTCCAGAAAGGCTTTACCCTTGGCGGCTTTTTCTTCAGAACTTTTCAGGGCCTCCTCTAACTGCTTGCGGAGGGTGATATCCTTGATGACTTCGATCACCCTTTTCCGCGTGGCTTCCGGGGGGCACAGCGGCGCCATGGTAATTTCATCATACTGAATGGTGCCGTCGGGGCTAACCCAACGCTGCAAAATCTGGGCGGTTTGACAATCCTCAAGTACGCTTTTAAAGGGACAGACCAACCCTTTGGTGTCGCAGGGGGCGTCAAACTGGTGGAACACCTCATAACAAGGTCTGCCGATGACGTCCACCGCCTCTTTTCGAAAGCGCTTCAAGAAGGTGAGGTTCACCTCATCCACGATATAATTGGGCAGCAAGACCAGCACCGGATCGGGCAGGTGGTCAAAAATTTTCTGAAAGCGGGTGCGCTGGCCGGCCAGCTTGATTTCGCTTTCCACCCTGCTGCGCAGCCGGTCTTCCTCCCGGTGTAGCAATTCCCAGAAGAGACGGGCCTTAAGGTGATCGATAATCTGGGTATGGGGATGTTTCTGGCGGATCATGGCTTCCCGCACCTGGGGATTGCCGGTGAGTTCCAGGATCAGGTCCGGGGCTTTATCCAGGAGAAGAGTGTAGTCGTCCAGGGTTGGGATTCCCAACTTATTGGCCAGGACCATGCCCAGGGCCAGGGGATTGGGATCGGCCACTCCCAGGATCTCGATTCTTTTTTTGTAGTTCTGATCTTTGGTGATGAGCTGCAGAACTTCTTGCCCCCCCTTGCCGCCTCCCACAATGCCTACCCTCAAGGGCGCGGCAACATGAATAGACGACAGATTCACGGAAATCAAGTCCCACAATTTATCCACTGACAGAAAAGGTCGATCCATATTGAAGACCAATACCCGCGCCGGGGTCTGCTCGCGTATCTCCTGAAAAAGTCCGGAGTGACCGGTGGCATTGACAATGATATCTAATTCGGGGAGTTGAAATAAGTCGGTGAAATGGAGGGTGACGAACAGATCATGTCGGTAAGCATGGAGAATTCCGGGGGCATCGGGGTTAAGGTCCGCCACTCCCAATACCCGCAAGGGCTGGTCATCCCGCCGCATGGGCACCAGGGCTTCCAGAATGGCCATTCCTTGCCGCCCCGCACCCACCAGGGCGATATTATAGAATTGCTTACCGGGACTCATGATGTGCTCCGGGGGATTGCTAAGTACCTCCGGGTTCAAGCCAGATATTTACATAATACAATGAATTTGGCAGTTTTTCCATTTTTTGCATCGCCTTCCAGGAGGCGAAGACGGCCCCGAATCCATCAAATTCCAGGCCCAGGGCCATAATTATGGCACAAGTTTCTCCACCCGCGCCTTCCCCACCTTAAATTCCGGGATCTTGGCCAGGGGATCCAGGGCCTCGGAATTGGTCAAGACATTGGTGGGATTCTCCCCGAAATGAATGGGGAGGAAGAGGTTGCCGGGCAGCACCGCCGGGGTGATTTTGGCGGGGGCCTCGATGCGGCCCCGCAAAGAAGAAATCACCAACATATCCCCTTCCCTCACGGACAACCTGCCGGCGTCCGCCGCGTTGATTTCCACGTAGCCGGTGGGCTGCTCCCGGTCCAGGGCCGGCGACACCCGGGTCATGGTGCCGGTGTGGTAGTGGGCGAACATCCGTCCGGTGGTGAGAAAATAGGGATATTCGGCATCCGGCAATTCCGCCGGGTCTTGATATTGGACCACGTGCAATTTCCCCAATCCCCGGGTGAACTTATCCTTGTGTAAAAACCTGGTGCCCGGATGGTCGGCCGCGGGACAGGGCCACTGGATCCCGTCGAGGCCCAGCCGGTCATAGCTCATGCCGGCGTAACTGGGCGTCAAGCCCGAGATTTCCTGGAAAATCTCCTTCGGGTTGTCATAATTTAGCGGATACCCCATGGCCGTGGCCAGCCGACAGATGATTTCCCAGTCAGGGAGGCTGCCGCCCGCCGGTTCCACGGCTTTATTGAGGCGCAGGCAGCGCCGCTCGGTGTTGGTGAAGGTGCCCTCCTTCTCCGCCGTGGCCGCCGCGGCCAGGACCACGTCGGCGCCCTGGGCCGTCTCCGACAGGAAGATATCCTGGACGATGAGCAGGTCCAGTTTTTTCATGGCATGGCGGAGATGGTTCATGTCGGGATCGCTCAGTTTCGGATTTTCGCCCACCACGTAGAGGGCCTTGAGTTTCCCGGCGTCGATGGCCTTTACCATGTCCGGGATGGTCAGCCCCGGCTTGTCCGAAAGCGGCCGGTCCCAAGCCTGGGAGAACTTGGCGTTGGCTTCGGGCGAGGTCACCGGCTGGTAGCCGGTAAAGACGTTGGGCAGGCCTCCCATGTCGCAGGCCCCCTGGACGTTGTTTTGGCCGCGCAGCGGATTGACCCCGCCGCTGGCCACCCCGACGTTGCCGGTAAGCATGGCCAGGTTGCAGATGGCCTTGACGTTGTCCACGCCGGTGCTGTGCTGGGTGATGCCCATGGCATACAGCAGGGCCCCGGGCTTCCTGGTGCCGTATAGTTCGCTCATCCGTTCCAGGTCGCCGGGGCTGACCCCGGTGATCTTCCGGACCCGCTCCGGGGTATAGGCCTCCAGGGATTCCCGCAGTTCCTCGAAGCCTTCGGTGCGGTTGGCAATATATTCTTTAGCCTCCCAGCCGTTCTTCAAAATCAGGTGCATCATGCCGTTAAGCAGGGCGACGTCGCTTCCCAGCCTCTGATTGACGGCGACATCGGCAAACAGGCTCAACTGAATGTTGCGCGGATCGGCCACGATCAGTTTGGCGCCTTTTTCTTTGGCCCGGAAGACCCGCCGGGCGATGAGCGGATGACAGGCCGAGGTGTTGGACCCGATAATGAAGATGCAGGCGGCATCCTCGATTTCGGCGATGGAGTTCGTCATGGCCCCACTCCCGAATGCGGCGGCAAGACCTACCACCGTCGAGGAGTGTCAGAGGCGGGCGCAGTGGTCGACGTTATTGGTGCCGACCGCGGCGCGGGCGAATTTCTGCAAGAGATAGTTCTCTTCATTCGTTATCTTGGCCGACGCCAGCACCCCGACGCTGTCCGGACCGTGTTCGGCGATGACTTTTTTGAGCCGGTCCGCGGCGAACTGGATAGCCCGGTCCCAGGTGACCTGATGGAGGCGGCCGTTAATCCTTACCCGGGGCGCTTGCAGGCGCATGAAGCTGTTGACGTATTCGTGGAGATTCCAACCCTTGATGCACAATTTCCCCTCATTGACGGGGTGGGTTTTGAGCGGCAGGGTCCCTAAAATCCGGCCGTCCAACACTTCGAATAATACGCCGCAGCCCGTGCCACAATAGGAACATACCGAAGGAACAAGTTTATACATGATTCATCTCCAGGCTGTCTACAATCCGTTAAACCGCTGCCCCATGGGAGCCCGTTACCCCTGGAGCACACTCACCCAGGATGCTTAAGGGGGGCTGCTCCAGACTGAGTCCGGTTTCATAACCGAACAGGTCCTTGACGATTTCATTGACCTTGCGATACAGCAGCCGCAAGGGGATGTCCACCGGGCAGGCGTCTTCGCAGAGGCCGCAGTCGATGCAGCGCCCCGCCATGTGCACCGCCCGGATGAGGTGGAACAGCGGCACCTCCGGCGGCACGCCTCCCGTTTCCACCAGGTCGGCGTGTTCCAGGGAGCATTCCTTGCAGAAGCACACCGGGCAGATGTCGCGGCAGCCGTAACATTTCAGGCATTTCTGGAATTCGTACAGCCATTTGTCAAACCGCGTCCGTTGGTCAAACTGTTCCATCCGGGCCGTGGGCATGCTGTTGTCGATCCCCACCTCCAGCTTCACCGGGCCATAGGTCCGCGGCTCCAAAGAGGAGCAATCCGCGTGTTTATGGAGCGGTGAAGGGCAGCATTTAAGTTCCAAGACTTCAATCTGCCCCGGCGTGATTTGTTGATGCACCGCCAGCACGTTCAAGGCCCGGCGGTTGCAGTCCCGGCCCAGGATGCCGATCTTGAGGTTGGGCTGCACCGCCAGAATCCCGGCTCCCAGCTTCTCCAGCGGATAGCGGGCGGGGCTTTCCATCAGGTCCTGCAATTCTTCCAGATTGTCCCGGTCAAAGGCGTACGGCAAGGGATGGCCCTCGACCTGCTTATAGCCCAGGAAGAGGTCCACCTTGCCGGTATCCAACCACTCGCGCACCGTCGCTTTCATATCAGGCATATCAGTTATCCTATGGTGGTGTGGCGGGCATCCCGCCTGCTTTTCCTTTCAAGCCTAAGTTGCTGTTTGGGCGCAGCCGCAACCACCGCCCGCCGCGGCTTGGGGCAGCGGCGGCAATTCCAGGTCCTCCAGGGGCGGCGCATCACTCTTGGCCAGGGGACTGGGCCCCAGGCTCCTGATTTGTTCGGTGAATTCGGTGACTACCTTGACAAACTTCGTGGCCTCGGCGGAAGAAATCCATTCCAGGCGCAACCTTCCTTCCAGGCCGACAAATTTGAACAGCTCCTGCAAAAACCCCATCCGCTTCCTGGTCATGTGATTACCGTACAGGTAATGGCAGTCTCCCAGGTGTCACCCGGCCACCAGGATGCCGTCCGCGCCGCTCTGTACCGCTCTCAGAATATGGTGCGGCGACACCGTGGCGGAACACATGACCCTGAGCAGGCGAACATTGGCCGGGTATTGCAAGCGGCTCACCCCGGCCAGGTCCGCGGCGCCGTAAGCGCACCAGTTGCAGACAAAGGCCAGCAGCTTGGGTTCGAATTTTTCCTGTTTCATTCCGTCTCCTTTAGCTACAGCTATAAGGCGCTCCTGATCTGGGCCAACAGTTGCCGGTTATTGAACCCCATCAGCACCGGCGCCTCGCACGGACAGGCGGCAGCGCAGGCGCCGCAGCCCTTGCAGAGGGCTTCATTCACCAAGGCCACCTGACGCCCCTCATGAAAGCTGATGGCCTGATACGGGCAGACATTGACGCAGATCTGGCAGCCGCAGCACAACTCCTCGGCAATGCGGGACACCAGCCCGCTCACCTTGATGTTGCCTTTACCCAGGATCGCCGCGGCCCGGGCTGCGGCCGCCTGGGCCTGGGCCAGGCTCTCCTCCAGCGGCTTGGGATAATGGGCCATGCCGCAGAGAAAGATGCCGTCATTGGCGAAATCCACCGGCCGCAGTTTCTGGTGGGCTTCCAGGAACCAGCCGTCACCATCCAGCGGCACCCGGAACATCTGGGCCAACTGCTGATCCTGGTGGGACTCGATGGCCGCGGCCAGGCAGAGCAGGTCCAGATTCATGGCCACCGGGCGGCCCAGGATGGGATCGACGAAGCTCAGGTTGAGTCGGCCGTCCTGACTGGCAACCACGGGCTTTTCCTGCTGAGCATAGCGTACGAACAGGACTCCCTGTTCCCTGGCCGCCTGGTAGAGATCCTCCCGGGGGCCGTAAGTCCTTAAGTCCCGGTACAGGACCATCACGTTGGCCTCCGGCCGGCGGCGCTTCAGCTCCAGCGCGGTTTTCACCGAATGGGTGCAGCAGACCTTGGAACAGTAGGGATGATTATCATCCCGGGAGCCGACGCATTGAATAAACGCGACATTATCAATTTCTTCCAGGCGTTTGTCATTTTGTCGCAGCAATTCGTCCAATTCCAGTTGGGTCATCACCGCCGGGTGGTCGCCATAGAGGTACTCTTGGGGCCGGTATTCCCGGGCCCCGGTGGCCAGAACGGCCACCCCGTGCTCAATGGATTGGGATGAGCCATTGGTTTGCAGCTCGGTCTTGAAATTGCCGATGAAGCCCTGCACCCCGGCAATCGTGGTGTTGAGGTGCACCGTGATTTTGGGGTCGGCCTGGACTTCCCGGGCCAGCCCTTCGAGGAACCCCGCCACGTCTTCGCCCTTGTAGGTGTGAAGCAAGCGCCGGGCGGCGCCGCCCAAGACGTCTTGCTTCTCCACCAGGTGCACGGGATAACCCTGCCGCGCCAGGTTGAGGGCGGCGGTCATGCCGGCGGCCCCGCCGCCGATGACCAGGGCTGCCTGGGTTACGGGCAATTCGGCCTCCAGCAACGGCGCGAGCAGCGCGCTCTTGGTCACCGCCATGCGCACCAGGTCTTTGGCCTTTTCGGTGGCCACCTCCGGTTCCTGGGCATGGACCCAGGAATCCTGGTTGCGAATATTGGCCATTTCAAACAGGTACTTGTTCAGGCTGGCATTATTCATGGTCTCCTGAAACAGGGGCTCGTGGGTCCGGGGGGAACAGGCCGCCACCACCACCCGGTTCAACCCTTTTTCCGCAATGATTTCACTCATCCGGTCCTGGGTGTCCTGGGAGCAGGTGTAGAGATTTTCTTCCACGTGCACCACGTGGGGCAGGCTCCGGGCATACTCCGCCACTTCGGGGACCTTGATGGTGCCGCCGATATTGGTGCCGCAGTTGCAGATGAAGACCCCGATGCGGGGCGGCTCCTGGGCCACGTTCCGCTCCGGGAGATAAGTCTTTTTCTGCACCAGGGTAAACCGCTGGTCGCTTAGCTCGCTGGCCGCGGCCCCGGCCGCGGCGGACGCTTCCATGACCGAATAGGGGATGTCCTTGGGGCCGGCCAGGGCGCCGCATACGTAAATTCCCGGCCGGGAAGAGGCTACCGGGGCAAAGGAGGCCGCGCTCGCGAAGCCGTGCCGGTCGAGTTCCACTCCCAGCTTCTCAGCCAGAGAGCGAAAACCCTCCGGCGCCTCCAGGCCGATGGACAGCACCACCAGGTCGAAGGCTTCCTGGTGCGAGGCGCCGCTTTCATCCAGGTAAGATATTTTCTGTTGCCCGGTTTCCGGGTCCGGCTGCATCAAGGAATGGATCCGGGAGCGGATAAAGCGCACCCCCGACTGCCGGGCTTTCTCGTAATACCGGTCAAAGTCTTTGCCATAGGTGCGCATATCCATGAAGAAAATGGCGGTTTCCAGGTCGTCCCCGGCATGCTCCTTGGCGATGACCGCCTGCTTGATGGAGTACATGCAGCAGACCCCGGAACAGTAGCTGTGGCTTCCCGCCTTGGTGTCCCGGGAACCGACGCATTGCAGCCAGGCGATGCGCTTGGGCTCGGCTTTGTCGGCCGGCCGCACCAGATGGCCGCCGAAAGGCCCGGACGCGCTGAGAACGCGCTCAAACTCCAGACTGGTGACCACCCCCGGGTACCTGCCGTAGCCATAGCCCCCCAGGTTTTTGGGGTTAAAGGGCTGGAAGCCCGCGGCCAGCACCACCGCGCCCACCCGCCGGGTCAACAATTGTTCGGCGTCGTCCAGCTTGATGGCGCCGCTGGGGCAGTGCTTCTCGCAGGCCTTGCAGGTGCCTTTCTTGAAATAGATGCAGGCGTCCTGATCGATGGCGTACTTCAGGGGCACGGTCTGGCTGTACTGGACGTAAATCGCCTTGCGTTTGGCCAGACCCACGTTATAGGCGTCAGCCACCTTTTTCGGGCACTTTTCGGCGCAGACCCCGCAACCGATGCATTTGGACATGTCCACGTAGCGGGGACTCTGCCTGAGGGTTACCGTAAAGTCGCCCGCCTCGCCGGACAGGCTCTCCAATTCCGTAAGCGTCAATAGCTCGATGTTTAAGTGCCGACCGCACTCAACCAGCTTTGGCGAGATAATTCACATGGCGCAGTCATTGGTGGGAAAGGTCTTGTCCAATTGCGCCATCGCGCCGCCGATGCCGGCGTTCTTCTCCACCAGGTGGACGTAAAAACCGGAGTCCGCCAGGTCCAGAGCCGCCTGCATGCCGGCGATGCCGCCGCCCACCACCAAGACTGCGCCTTGCTTCTGCCCCTTAACCAGGGCTTCGCTCATATGACTAACCTCCTGCTTAAAATCCCCATCGGTGCGGCGTCAGGACACCCTCCCTGCCGGTACCAGTGCGGATAAGACAAACATAAGCTGCTTTTGGGTCAACTCCCCGATGTGTTCATTCAGCCAGGTCAAATCGCCCGACAAGATGGCGGTCTTGGCCTCCAGGGACAGATGATAGTTTTCCAGGGCATCGGTCTGCAGGTCCATCAAGGCCCGCCGGAAGTCCCGGTCTTCGGAGGTGCGGCTCAAAACCCGGAAGACCTCCCGTTTCAAATCTTCCTGGTCCGCCGGCTCTTCGATCCGGCCGCCCTTTTTTACCCAACCCCTGGCCAGGATCGGCAGGAAGAGGTCTTGCACCAGGGGGCGCCAGCCCAACGCCGGATAATGGCCATAGACGTCATCGACGATGGCGCCGCCGGTGGGGAGGGTGACCCCCACCTTGGATTCCATGAGGTGCAGCAACCGGTGGGACTCCTGGTCGATCCAGGCGGCGTTGGCCTCGCCGTAAAACAGGCTTTCCAGGTTGCGCGGGAGGTTATTGGGCTTGACCAGAAACAGCCAGCCTTCGCCGTAGGGATCGTCGTGCGCCAGGCCGGGCTTTTGGCTGATCTTCGGGTTCACCGACTCGATGACGCCGTCCACCGGCGCCAGGAAGGGGGCCTTGTGCTCTTGCCGGAACTGCGTCAGGCAGATGTGATCCTGATAATAAACCTTGCCGACTTCCGGCAGCTTCCACCGGTCGGCCGGACCCAGGATTTTTTGGGAAAAATCATCCAACCCCACCCGCACCCTCTCAGGGCCTTCCACTACGGCCCAGGTGTGGCCCCGATGCAGGTAAAACTCACTGGTGGGCACCCGGAAGCCGAAGACCTCTATCATCCGGGGCGGTTCCCGCTGACCTTTCTCCTTGCTTTTCTGAGCAGTCATTATCAGAGACTCCTTTGTGAATTTGTATCTAATTTAACGATTGCTTCTGAAAGTCAATTGACCAGAGAGCAATAGCTGTGCCAGCGACCTAATGGCAGTATAAGTGTATGATATTTCAGTATATCTTTCTCTGCTGCGTCCTGCTTTCCGATAGTTTGATTTCTGTAGAATAATCCGACAACTAATCCGGGCAATCCATAACCACTGAATAATTCAGAACAATTCAAAATAAGGAAATTGTCGGATAATCATACAAGGTGGGTTTTCAGATGCTTCGGGGAATTGAGCTCAGAGTGGTTAGGATTGTCAGGTTCCCAAGGCCGGGAGAACTTTTACTTCTTACCCGGACCGGCCAGGCTTATGACTTCCCATCCTTTGTAAGGAGCCATAACGCAGGCATAAACTCCAATCGCTAAAATTTCCTTGATGATCTCTCGATGCTGACTATCAGGGAGGTGCTCTTTATCACAAAAAACGATAATCCGGCTATGCTGGCATGCTACTTTAATCTTCGAGATGATTCCCGTGCCATAAACACCGACCGCGCCGCAATCGATCAGTACCGTGGCGCACTGGGTCCTTTTCAGTTCACGCAACAGTTCTTTCTGGTCGCCCATCAGCCGCGGCGACAGTTGGTTTTCCGAGAGCAGACTGGATAAATTTTGGCGCGTGCGCGGGCCTGAAACTAACAACAAGATGGGCGCAGATTTATCATGTTCGATCAATGTTATTCCTGTAGGTGCCGTTCTTTGGAGGAAACCTCCCCGGTGTTCTCCCATACCAAGATAACTTTAAAAACCCGGGGGCAGGGGGACAGGCAAAGGCAATTTTCCGCCGACAAAAACAAAGGCCCCACGGGGAATCGTCCGTGGGGCCCAAACCGTGAAAGTTGCACGTAAGGAGGAAAAAGCGTCCGATGACTTTTTCTCTTACGGCTAATTTTTATGCAAAGAACAAGCCAATTATGGAATGTTGTAACTAATTATAATTTAAAGACAAAAAGATGAGCGCAGGGAATGTTCTTGTATGATTTCCGACTCTTTCTATTATTGGTATGTTCGGTAATCGACCCTTTCTGTTAATCTTATTAGCCGAAATTTTATCTGCCTTTTGTTTTTCTTGAAGAATTATCGGCTGGAGGAAAGATATAGGGAATGGAATCGAGGAGCGCCGGATTCAACTCCACGTGACTTAGCAGCTCCACCCGCCCTTCTCTCATCTTGGCGCCGCACAAAGGGCAGGCGGCCCTGGCGGCCACCTGGGTGGCCATCTCCCAGGCATCCTCCGGGGACGGTTCCCGCCAGAAGTGCTCACAATCCAGGCATCGGAAGGCTGCGAACCAGGTCAATCTTGATCCTTGTCTTTCTCTTCCACTCGGTCCCACACGCCCAAGGGGAAGCGAAAACCTATCTGAAACTGGGCTAAAGCTAATAGTTGGATGATTTCCTTGGGATTTCCGTAGAAAAAGACTTCTTCCGAACGGTCGGAGAATTTGACGGCGACCACGATCTGTTCCACCGGCGAGGAGTCCAGAACCTGAAGGGCTTTTTCAATGGCTTCCTTTTCCCGGTCCAGCCGAAGTATTTTCCCCATGATTGCCTTCCGTCCCTTTCCGGGTTGGAGTCCCCGCCGGGCTATTGCTGCTGAAGATCCAGGACAGTCATTCATGGGCCATTGGCCCACCCGTAAAATATGAAAAATCTGGTGGGGCGGGCCTCCGTGCCCGCCCGACTCGG
>DYJG01000503.1 GCA_020723225.1 Desulfobacca acetoxidans
CTGCCAGACCGCCTCCAGGCGGGATTCGTCCAGGCGCAGGGCCTCTTCCATGTTGGCGGTGCGCACCGCCAGTCCCAATTGCCCGGCCAGGGATTGAAAGAACTCCATATGTTCCCGGGTGAAAAACCCCTTTTGGCTGCTGGCCGCGGTCAGGACCCCCAGGGTTACGGTTTCCGTGGCGATGGGGGCCAGGACCAGGGAACCCATGATTTCCTCTGGCCTTAGCCCCTGGAGGCGAGGCGCGGTTTCGGGGGAGTCACCCGGAGACACTACCTGGGGGGTAAAGGTAGACAGGCATTGCCCCAGGAGGGACTCGAGATCGGGCTTTACCACTTGTTCCCGGGCTTCGGGAGGGAACCCCCGGGAGCCTTTGATGTGCAGAAAGCCTTTTTCATCCAACAGCCGCACGGCACACGTTTCGATGCCCAACTGTTCCTCCAGCACTCCCAGAACGCCTTCCAGGAGATCTGGAATATACGGAGAATAGGCCAGCCTGCGAGCCGCTTCGAAGAGCACCGAGAGTTCCGCCACCCGCCGGCGCAACTGTTGCTCGCTTTCCTCCAGGGAACTGGAGATGCGGCTGAAAAGATCGAAAACGTCCTCCATCCGGGACCCCAGGGAGGACAGGAAGCCTTCGATGATGACCCGGGCCGCGGCCGGCCCGATGGAGCCCGCCAGGGTGCGCTCCACGAAACCCGCAAGCCGGATTTTTTCCCGGTCCCCCCACTCGCATTCGGGGATCGCCACCTCCTGGAGAAAGGCCCGCCGCGCGGCCGCGGCCTTCCGGGGACCGATAAGGCTCTCCAGGAAATGGGTCAAATGGTCCAGGCTGGGAAAGGAGGTATAGCGTTTCTCCAAAGGCAGCTCTCGTTCCTGTTCGAAGACGCCGACAAAACGCCGGGCCTGCTCCTCCTCCACCGGGCTGGGAGTCGTTGCCAAGGAAACGCAAACAAAAGCGCCGGCATTGAACAGCAACGACCAGAAGAAGGTATGGGAGAGTCTGGCCAGACCGGTTAAGCCCAGAAAGGCAGTGGGCTTGAGGAAAGCCAGGCCGAAAGGTCCCTCCGTCAGCAAGGTGGGGGAAAACCAGCCTGCTTCCACAAAATAGGGCAGAACCAGGGTATAGCCCCAGAGGAAAAACCCCAACCCCAATCCGGCGATGGCCCCCCAGCGGGTGGCTTCCCGCCAATACAGGGCCCCCAGCATGGCCGGCACCAATTGCATCACCCCGCAAAAGGCGATCAGCCCGATGTCCACCAGCATGACCGTGGGGAAGAGAAAATGATAGCCGAAGTACCCTAAAAGAATCAGCAACAGGATGGCGCTCCGTTTGATGGTCAACAGATGGGGGGTGATCCGCTCCTGCAGTCTGAGGCGAATGGTTAAAGGCATCACCAGGCTGTTGACCACCATGGTGCTCACGGCAATGGAGGCCACCGACACCATGGCCGTGGAGGCGGACAAGCCTCCCAAAAAGACCAGCAGGGCCAGATAGGGGTGCCCGGTTTGCAAGGGAATGCGCAACACAAAAGTATCGGCCTGTTCCGGCGGCAACCCCAGCAACAGCCCGCCGAAGGCGATGGGCATGACAAAGAGGTTGATCAGCACCAGATACAAGGGAAAAAGCCAGATCGCGGTGAGGATGTGCTTTTCATCGGTGTTTTCCACCACGGCCATATGGAACATCCGGGGCAGAAAATGAATGGCCCCCATGGCCAGCAAGGTCAACACCAGAAGAAAGGAATAACTGTTATGAGGCCCGGTATTCACCAGGAGAAGCTGCTCAAATTCGGGGCTCTGCTGGATGCGGCTGAAGATTTCCCCCCAGCCCGGGAAAAGGCCGAAGGTAACCAGGAGGCCCAGACTGACGAAAGCCAGCAGTTCGACGATGGACTCAAACACCACCACCGCCACCAATCCTTCGTGGCGTTCCGTGGGGTCCAGATGGCGGGCCCCGAACAGGATGCCGAACATGGCCAGCAGCAGGGCCACATAAAAGGCGGTATCCTGATAAATCGGCATGGTGAGCGGCGGGGCGACTTCCCCGTAGACCAGGATGTTAAAGGTGCTGGAGATGGACTTGAGCTGCAGGCCGATGTACGGAGTAATGGCCAAAAGCACCACCACGGTGGCGAGGGCCCCGAGGAACGCCCCTTTGCCGTAACGCAACGTCAGGAAATCGGACATGGTGGTTAGATGGTTTTCTTTGCATATGCGCAAAAGCTTGCGCAGACCGAACCACCAGGAAAAGGCGATAATGGTGGGACCCAGATAGATGGTGAGAAAGGTCACGCCGGAAGTGGCGGCCTTGCCGACGCTGCCGAAAAAGGTCCAGGCGGTGCAGTATGCCGCCAGTGACAGGGCATAGATATAGGGATTGGCAATAATGCTCCGGCCCCGGCTCCTTTGCCGGTCCCCATAAAAAGCGATGGCGAAGAGCAGGATGAGATAGCCGAAGGCCGCGGCGGCAACCAGACCAGTATCGAGCATCTTCTTCCCAATCTACTCCCGGGAGGATGACCGGCTGAAGGCATAAAGCCCG
>DYJG01000504.1 GCA_020723225.1 Desulfobacca acetoxidans
ATGCATTCGGGGCGAACACAAGGTTCGCCCCTACGATTTGCCGCCTTTTGAATGCGAATTGTTCTGATCAGCCTGCGGAGGTGGTACCCTTTTCCCCGATAACGGCCTCTGAAGCAGCGGCGCCGCCTTTCTGATAGCTTCCCAGATATTTAAAGAACTCGGTTTTTTCCCGCAACTGCTCTAAAAGACTTCGATTCTCCGCGGCCAGCATATCCAGCTCCACGTCCACGTAAAAGAGATACTCCCAGGGGCGGTCGGGCCGAGGCCGGGATTCCAGTTTCACCAGGTTGATGTTGTTGGCCGCGAAGACTTGAAGGGGCGCCACCAGAGCGCCGGGGTGGTCCCCCACGGAGAAGATGAGGGAAGATTTGTTCTTTTCGCCCGGCAGGGCGCTGTTTTTTGAGATCACCACAAAGCGGGTGAAGTTCCGGGGGTTCATCTCGATGCCTTCCTTCAACACCGCCAACTGGTGCAGCTCCGCGGCCTCCTCCCCGGCAATGGCCGCTTCCTTGGGGTCTTTGTTTTCCTTGATCCGGGCCACACAGGCAGCCGTGTTCCGGCAGGCGATGTGATCCCAGCGGGGATGGCTTGCCACAAACTCTTTGCATTGCTGGAAGACCTGGGGATGGGAGTAGATTCTCTCGATCCCCTCCAGCGCGGCTCCCGGATGGCCGATGAGGTTGTGCTTAATCCGGAGGGTCACTTCCCCCACGATTTGGAGGTCGTAGTCCAACAACAAGTCGTAGTTTTCATGGAAACTGCCGGTGAGGCTGTTTTCCAAAGGCAGGACCCCGAAGGCCGCTTGCCCGCGATCCACCAAATCGAAGACCTCCCGGAAGGATGAGCACTCTTTTAAAGGCATATCTCCGCCGAAGAACTGCTGGCAGGCCTTATGGCTCCAGGAGCCCGGCACCCCGCGGTAGGCGGCCTGCGCCGGGGCCGCGCCCGGCTCATGGAGCCGCCGGATCATCCTGGCCTTTTCCAGATAGGCGTAATCCAGTTGCTTCCCCACCACCGGGCCGATGACGTAGAGGTCCCGCATCAACTGCTCGAACTGGCCGGGATAGAGGCTCTGGGGGCCGTCGGACAGGGCCTTGTCCGGGTCGGTGTGCACCTCGATGATCAGGCCGTCCGCGCCCGCGGCCACCGCGGCCCGGGCCATGGGACTTACCTTGTCCCTCAAGCCGGTGGCATGGCTGGGATCGACGATGATGGGCAGATGGGTCAGCTTCTTGATGATGGGGACGGCGGTGAGGTCCAGGGTGTTCCGGGTGTAAGGCTCGAAGGTGCGGATGCCGCGCTCGCAGAGAATCACCTGGTCGTTGCCTTCCGACAAGATATATTCCGCGGACATGAGCCACTCCTCGATGGTGGCCGCCAGGCCCCTTTTCAGGAGCACGGGTTTGCCGATGCGGCCCACGCATTTGAGGAGCTCGAAATTCTGCATGTTCCGGGCCCCGATCTGGATGACGTCCACGTACTTCACCATGAGATCGGCCTGGCTGGGGGAGGTCATTTCGGTGACCACGCCCAGGCCGGTTTCCTCCCTTACTTCCTTGAGAATCTTCAGGCCTTCCTCTCCCAGTCCCTGGAAGGAGTAGGGGGAAGTGCGGGGCTTAAACGCCCCGCCCCGGAAGAGTACGGCCCCGTATTTGCGCACCATCCAGGCGATTTCCAGGGTGCGCTGCCGGTCTTCGACGCCGCAGGGGCCGGCGATGACCACCAGGCGGTCGCCGCCGATGGCCACTTCGCCGATCTTGATGGTGGACGGGGCCGGATGAAGCTGGCGGCTCACCAGCTTGTAGGGGGAGGAAATGGGGATGGCCTTGGCCACGCCGGGCAGGGACTCGTAATAGCCGAGATCCTTGCGAATCTTCCCCACCACGCCCAGGATGGTCTCTTCCTCTCCTTGAATTTCCTTAATCAGATTGCCCTCGGCACGCAGGGTTTCCAGCAGCCGTTCCTTCTCTTCCCTGGTGATGCCTTGGCTCAGTACCAGAATCATGGCGGACCTCTCGTAATTTTAAAATCTACAATCAAAAAAAGAATGCACAGGCGAGACGCCTGTGCCACCAGGCTTTTCCTTAATCTATTCTACCAGACTTACATCGCCTCCGGCTCCAGGGGTGCTTCTTCCACCTGGGGCAGCGGCTTGGCCGCGGGTTTCCTGCGGAATTTTTTCTTAGGCTTGAGGGGTTCGGCGGCCACCGGGGAGGTTTTCAGATCCTTGGCCGCGGCCCACCCTTCCGCGCCGCTGCCCGGGTGGCGCACTTTGAACCAGTCCTGGCCGTGCTGCGCCAGTTTCTCCACCTTTTCGTTGAGGGGCAGGGACTTGACCACCTTGGAGCTGAACAGCGGCAGGGAGTAGAGATTGACCGCAGTCCCGGCGGTATAATAGTATTCTTTTTCGGCAGCCGGCTTGGCCTCGGGCTTAGGGGCCTGGTCCGTAACTTGGGCGGATAGGATCCAACCGAGACTCGCGTCCTTTTCCACCAGCACCCGGAGCCAGCCCTGGTCGTTCTCGGCGATCTTT
>DYJG01000505.1 GCA_020723225.1 Desulfobacca acetoxidans
TCTGCCCCAATTTCTGGCGGTGCCAGCCGGAATCGTATTCGGTGACGCCTTCCTTGCCCGCCAGGAGGTTGGCGTGGAGTTCCCGCAGCCCCCGGAAGACGATCTGGGGATTGCGGGCAAGGCGCACCGGCATGGCCTCTTTGCCCACAAAGTCTTTCTCAAAGTGGGCCAACATGATTTCATCCTGATCGATGATACAGGCATACCCAGTCTGGCCGGAACGCACATCGGCCGTGACTTTTTCACAAATAAAAAAGGGGTCGATAAGCAGTTCCAGCACCCCGGATAATTGGCCCTTGGCGTCCGCCCAATAGAGGGGGGTGACAAATCGCATCAGCTTACGGTCTTTCCAGGGCGGATGCCCATAGAAGAACGTCTTGCTCAGCAATAGCTTGCCGCGGCTTTGGGGGTTCCGGGCCCATTCCAGGTAGGGGGCGGGAAGGATCAGGCTGCTCGCCGGCGCCGGATCAGGTGAGACGCTGAAAACCTGGACCGCCTTCCCCTCCGGGCTGTAAGCGCGCAGCTCCAGGACCCCGAAAGTTTTGTGGCGGGAAAACCGTTCCTCCAGGGAGACTGCTATCTGCTGTTCCTGGTGGGGGGGAATGGTCTGAAACAGTCCCGAATACCCCATAAGGATATTTTCCAGAAAGTCGAAATAGGATTCCACATTGTCCACGATCTTCCGGGCTATCATTAATTGTTGCTGGTTAAACTGCTCCCGCATGATCACTTCGACTTTGTGGTTCAGCTTCTGCCAGAAAAAGAAGAACGCCGCGGACAACAGGACCGTCCCGGCCAGGATGCCGAGGATCACTGGAGCAGGGGAGAATAATCTGCGGACCCGGTCCGATTTCATGCTTTGTTTGCCCCTTTAAGCAATCTAAATAATATCATCAGCTTACGAAGGTAGCAAGTTTAGGGAGCAGGGGCCAGGGGTCAGGGGTCAGGAAAAAAAGGGCAGACCAACAGGCCCCACGCCCAGATATGGGTTGGGAGCATGGAGTCTCTTTTGCCTCTGGACACCGGCCACCCCCGCACCTAATCCAAAATCAGGGGCAAGTGGTCGGGGAAAAAACTGACCCCTGACCCCTAATCCCTGCTCTTAGCTGCCTGCCAGATGGCCTCCATCTCCTCCAGGGTGGCGGTCTCCGGGGTCTTGCCCTGCTTCACCAGAGTCCGCTCCACCACGTTAAAGCGCTTGATGAACTTAAAGATGGTGCGCCTGAGCGCCCCCTCGGAGTCGATGTTCAAGAAGCGGGCGACGTTGACCAGGGCGAACAGCAGATCTCCCAACTCCTCTTCCCGGGCATCGTGAGGGGGCTGAGTCAGGGCCCGGCGAAATTCCTGCCACTCCTCCTCCACCTTGTCCAAGGCCCCTTGCACCGAAGGCCAGTCGAACCCCAGGCGGGCCGCCGCCTCCCCCAGGCGTTGGGCCTGGACCAGGGCCGGCAGGGCGGTGGAGACCTGCTCCAGGGCGGCTTTTTTCTGGGTCTTGCCTTCCTGGGCCTTGGCCGTCTCCCAGATACGGCGCAGGTCTTCCCTGGTTTTGGCCTCTTCCCCGGCAAAGACGTGGGGATGGCGGTGGATCATCTTGGCGGTGATGCCTTCGGCCACCTCGGTTAAGGAAAAATCACCCCGCTCCCGGTAGAGGTCGCTGAGAAAGACCAGGTGCAGCAGCAGATCCCCCAATTCCTCCCGGACCTTCTCCGGGTCTTGGCTCTCTATGGCCTCCACCAGTTCATAGGCTTCTTCCAGGACGTAAGTCTTCAAGGTCTCCGGGGTCTGGCGGGCATCCCAGGGGCATCCCCCGGGAGCCCGCAGGCGCTGGACAATGCCCACAAATTCCGCCACTGCGGCGCCGGGGTCACTTTTTTTATCAGTCATAAAAAGGAAACTCCCTCAAATAAGGCAAAAGGAAAAAGTAAAAAGGCAAAAACTATGCGAGCGATCGGCTCAATTTTTTTTTTGCCTTTTTACTTTTACCTTTTTACTTTCGCATTAAGCTTCTTGTTTCCTCTTCGGCCGCTGCCACTCTTGCAGGTACTCGTTCAAACGGTTCTTGAAGTCCGGCGGGAGCAGCCCCAGGGCCTGCTTCGAGAAATGCACCAGGTATGGGGCCGTGCGGGAATCCTTCAGGAGATGGGTGTCCTTGGGCATGACCAGGCCCACCAGCATCAGGGCGAATCCCAGGAGGAGCCCGCCCTTGACCAGGGCAAAAAAACCTCCCAAAAGACGGTCAAATACATCCAGATAGAGATGATAAAGAATACGTTGGAGAAAATAGGCCACCAGGCGGACGGACCAATAGACCCCCACCAGAACCAGGGCGAAAGCCAGCCAGCGGGCATGGTCGGGGTTGGTGATCCATTGGTTTAACCTGGCTCCCAGCAGCATGTGGGTATGGGCCGCGGCCAACACCCCCCCCACCACCCCGGCCAGGACCGCCAATTCCTGAAACAGACCCCGGTAATAACCCCGGAGGGTGATCAAAATCAGCAGCACCAGAATTCCCAAGTCCAATAAATTCATAC
>DYJG01000506.1 GCA_020723225.1 Desulfobacca acetoxidans
GTAAGCCTGCACCTCTGGCGGAAGTTTCGCCCAAGTCTCTGGACTAATCGGCCTTGTTTCCACAAGACCTTGAATACACCATTATTCACAAAAGTACTAGCCCCTTAGGGCATTTTTTTTCAATTTTTCAAAAAAAATTTGCCTCAGCTACTAAGGGGTACTGAACGGTTACCATCCCTGCATAAATCTACCTACTACAAAATCCCGTAAAAATCCTTAATTTCCCCTCCTGATGTAGTAAGTTACTACGGTATTGGGGGAAAACCCCCCCATTTTATCAGACCCGTAGTAAGTTACTACGAATACCTCAACACCACTTAATAGTACTATTTATTTTGTAGTAAGTTAAAATTGATAATGTAGTTTATTTATGCTTGTATAAGCTAATTTGATTAATTATGGTTTAGTGAAACAATGCATCAGTATTAGGGAGGTGTTATAAATGGAAAAGCTTCTTAATAACAACGAAGCAGCTGCCGTGCTTGGGATTTCGCCCTATTCGTTACGAGGGAAGGTATCACGCCGCGAAATTAAATTTGTTAAATTTGGCCGCCGGGTTCTTTTTCGGAAAGAAGACCTGATGGATCTAATTGAAAAATGCACTGTGCAACCCCGGCCCCGGCGGGAGGCCCCGTAAACAAATGTCTGCCCCAGAATTCGGAATGGCCCTTGACACCTTAAAATTCCTCCATCCGGACGGCGGGGTGTTTGAGGTATGTGTAATTTCTCCTGCGGCGAATATTTCCAACCTCTGGGAGGGAAAGGCGTTTGGAAAAAAGCGGATTGTGGCTGGCTGGTTCAAGGACCCGGACAAGGCTGCAAACCTGATGGTGCAAATCATAGGGGAAGGGATTTATACAACTTTAAATCCCTGCGCAGACGGCCTGCTCGCAAGGGCGAACCAAAGGCTTAAGGCCAATGTGGACCGGACGGCCGATAACCATATTGATTGGATAAAAAACCTCCTGGTCGACATTGACCCAATTAGGCCCGCGGGAATCAGTACCACGGACCAGGAGCACCAAGCAGCCCTGGAGATGGCCCGGATCATCCAGGCTGACCTTGAAAATCAGGGATGGCCGGAACCGCTGGTGGGAGACTCAGGGAACGGTGCCCACCTAATTTATCCTTTGGACCTGCCCAATAACGAGGAGAGCAAAAATCTGGTCAAGGCCGTCTTAAAGGCCATCGCCCGACGACATCAAGACCACCTGGCCCGGCTGCATCTCGAAGTTGATCAAGGGGTCTTTAACCCGGCCAGGCTCACCAAGTTATACGGCACAATGGTTCGGAAGGGGGACAATACCCCGGATCGGCCCCATCGCTTAGCAAGGATCATTTCCCTGCCTAATAACCGTCGGCCTGTCTCCCTGGCACTTATCGACAAACTAGCCACAACTGTGCCGGGCCATGAAAAACCTCAGACGGAAACAACCGAAGGAGGGGTAGGACACCTTGAAGTGGAGGCCTACTTAAAGCATTACGGCGTCGACGTGGTGATGATTAAACCTCACGGCGGCGGTTTCCTCTATTGCCTGAGTGATTGTGTTTTCGACCCGTCCCATACTGGCAACGAGGCGGCTATCGGACAGACCGGCGAAGGGAAATTGTATTATCAATGCTTCCACAATTCCTGCAAAGGTCGCAACTGGGCCGAGGCCAGGGCCAGGATAAGCGGCGATGACAAGCTGACCGAGTTCATCATTGGCTCCGCCCATTTTAGGAACACTACCCAGGGCAGTTCAGGAGATCAAACCACAAAAGTGGGGGAAGGCAAGCACTCGAAAACACCACCACCCGTCCCTCAAACGCCCTGGACGATAGCCGCCCAATTGTTCCCGCGCACCGCATTCCCCTGGGAAGTACTGCCTGGGGCCGTTGCCGATAGTCTCCAGCTACTGGGCAGGGCTTGCGCCACCTCAGCATATGCCCTCCCCGGGGCGGCCTTTTGCCAGGTGGCCTCCATTCTAGGAAGAGCGCTGGCAGTTTCGCCCAAGGAGGGCTGGGAAGCGCCATTAATCATTTGGCACATGGACATCCGGGGGTCGGGAGACGGGAAGACCCCCCCTGTCCGTTTGATGGCCAGGCCCATCCAGGAAGCCCAGAGGAAGGAGGAACTCAGCTACAGGGAAGCCATGAATGCTTACAAGCGGTTGTCCCGTAAAGAGCGGGATCGGCAGCCGCCACCTGCACCTCCCAGGGGATACTTTGTCTCGGACCTGACTCTGGAAGGACTGCGAGATGATTTGGTGAACTCGCCGCATGGTGGAATCCTGGGGATTCATGACGAAATAAGCGCTTTTCTCTCCTCCCAGAACCAATACAAACCAAAAGGCACCGACCGGGAGGCCTGGTTGTTGCTCTACGATGGTCATTCTTCCAGAATTGTCCGGGCTGGGAGGACAATTTTTCTTGACGGGGCGCGGGTATCCATCTTTGGCGGGGTCCAACCCAAAGTCTTTAAAACCTTTTTTGCCGGAGAAGATGGGCTATACCTAGAAGATGGCACACTTTATCGATTTCTGGCGACC
>DYJG01000507.1 GCA_020723225.1 Desulfobacca acetoxidans
CTGGAGGGTCTTGGCCTTGGTGGGCGATTCGACGATGAGCAGGGATTTGGGCATAAGTATTTTTTCGGCGCAGGGTTGGCCGCAAAGAGATACAAATTTGTCCAATAAATTTCTACCAGATGCGCCAGTATTTCAAGGCTTTTTTGACCTTATCGGGACGCGGCCCCATTTAATGGAAAATTTTATCGGCGATGACGAGGGCCGGAGCCGGATGCCGGCGTTTCCACCCGGATGGATTTTATTATCCCGAAGAGGAGATTATCCCCCGAGAGGCAGCATGTTTTATCACGGCAGGATTATCCCGGCAAGCCTTAAGAAGGCCCCACGGCAAAGATGACGAACCGTTCGTCCTTGCCTGTAAAAACCGGCTGCAACACTCCGGGGTATTTTTGGATCAGATTTTTCAGAAGCCCGGGGAACAGCCGATCCTCGGAAAAATCCGGTATGGGGGTGTGAACCAGATAGCGGGCTCTATAGGCCCGCAACACCCGGAGCAAATCTTCGGGGTTTCCCAGGGGTTGAGAAGAATCCCCGTAAAACATGGCCCCGGGGCTGCCCACAAAAGGACGGAATGCGGGCCTGCCGGTGTACAGGTAAATCATGGTGTCAAACCCGGCGGCAATGACGTCGTCAGGGGCGGTGTGCGACTTTACCCAATCAAACACCGCTTCATAAGAGGCCCAATGGACCGGAGGATGGAGGGGAGCAAGCATGGGGTAGCGGGTTTCCCGATGCACCTGGCCCCGGATACCCACCAGAGCCAGGTTGGCGGCCAGCAGGAGGCCCAGACCGGCGATCATGGCAGGACGGCAACCGGATAAAAAAGATATCCGCGATTTTATCGTTGCTATTGCAGATATCAAGTAGGCAAGCAACAACGGCAGGACGGGCACTAAAAAACGAAACGGCGGCCAGGGCCATAATCCCGTGATAAGAAAATAACTCATTAGATACAAAGGCAAAATATGCCGCTTCCCAGCATCATTGGCGACGGCGATCCAGGTTATTATTCCGAGCACCAAAAACAATGCCACTGGAACCAAGGGGCCCAGCAAAAAAGAGGCTGCCTTGTCTAATCCGGGGACGCCGAGGGAGCCGGTGATGCCCGTTAATACAAATAAATTGCTAACCAGGACGCGTATCAAAGAAGGAAAACCATGGCCGCGCCACCAGGTCAAATAGTCGGTGTAATATCCGGTAATATGGTCCTTGGGAAAATAGATGGAGGCCGCGATGGTCCATAGTAGCCAGGAGAGGATGAGGGCGGCCGCGGCCGCGGCGGTCCAACGAAGCGGCTGCCTCTGCCGGTTAAGGACGAACAATCCCACCGGGACCAGGGTGATGCCGATGGTTCGACACAAGAATGGCAGTCCCAACAGTATTCCCAACAGGAGCTGCCGCATCCCGCTTACCCGGGGCGCTCTCGCCTGTTCTTCCAGGGCCCACAGAGCCGCCAACAGCAGGAGGGCAAAGGGGATCTCGGATAAGATGAGCGTGGCAAAATAAAGGAAGTTGATGGAAGTGGCGCCCAGCAGCCCCGCGGCTAAAGCCACTCCCCGGGTGAAATAGCCGAAACGCACCAGGTAGAGATACGCCAGTCCGGCCACCGCCGCTCCGGCTAATAATGATAAGGCCTGCATGGCCCAAAGGTTGTCCGGAAAAGAGGGCCAAAGTTTCCAGATAAGAGCCAGGAGTGCGGGATAAAGAATGGGATACTTGGTCTGCCACGGCGCGGCAGGGAGGTTGATCAGCCGGTATCCCTGCCCTTCGGCCAGGGCCTTGGCGGTGGTTACATAGATGGCGTCGTCATGGTAAATGCCGCAAATCCCCCCCACCGACCACCAATACCCGGCGGCCAGCGCCAGCGCTGCCAGGATTAAGGCAGTCACGCGGTCCCGGCGGTCCAAAGGCTGGGGATGCGGCAATTCCGTGGCCATGGCTGTCGAATACCTCAATGATCTATGAAGATTGCCTGGCATTAAGAACATCGTATCCGCAATACTCCCGGACCAGATAGATGGGGCGGTTTTTCACCTCCGAATAAATTCTCCCGATATATTCCCCCATGATTCCCAACATTAATAAATTAAAAGCGCCGAAGAGAATAACCGCCAGGATAATGGAGGTCCAGCCGGGAACCAGGGCGATATCGAAAAAAAGATATTTGACAAAGGTATAAAGCAGGTAAAGGAGAAAAGGCGTCATCAAGGCGAAGGCCGTCAGGTAGGCGGCCCGCAGCGGCCAGAAGGACAGCGAAATGAGGCCGTCCATGGCCAGGCGGACCATTTTCATCAGGGGATATTTGGTATAACCGGCCTCCCGGGCCGCGCGGTCATATTCCACCACGGACCTTTGAAATCCCAGCCAGCCCACCAAGCCCCGGATATAGCGGTGGGTCTCGGTGAGCTTTTTCAAGGCGTCCACCGCCACCCGGTCCAGCAGGCGGAAATCGCCGCTGGCCTCCGGCGCGTCCGTTTCCGACATCTTGGAGATCAGGCGGTAATAGACGGCCGCGGTCCACAATTTGAAC
>DYJG01000508.1 GCA_020723225.1 Desulfobacca acetoxidans
GTTCGGAAATCCAGATGCTGATCATCAACGGGGAAGTGCCCCCGGAACTGGAAGAAGCCATCAACCGGGCCTTTGACCGGCTTCCGGCCTCTTCGTCCGGCCTCCGGGTCGCCCTGCGCTCCAGCGCCATCGGCGAAGACGCTGCGGACACTTCCTTTGCCGGCCAATACCGCTCCGAACTCAACGTCAACCGGGAGAACATCTTTACAGTCTACAAAGAGATCCTGGCCTCCAAGTACGCCCTCACCGCCACTTCCTACCGCTTGCACAAGGGGCTCCGGGACGAAGACGTGGCCATGTGCGTGGGGGTGATGGCCATGGTGGAAGCCGTCGCCGGGGGAGTGATGTATTCCCGGGACCCCATGGACATCCGCAGCCATGCCATCTTTATCAACGGAGTCCACGGATTGGCCAAGGCCGTAGTGGACGGCAGCGTCACTCCGGACTTATGGGTGGTTTCCCGGCAGGAGCCCTTGGGCATTCTCAAGAAAAGGATCAGCGACAAGAAACATCAGGTGGTCTGCCTGCCGGAGGAAGGCTGCGTCCTCCAGCCCAATCCCCAGGCAAAGGAGCCGTCCCTGACCGACGCCCAGGTCCTGGAACTGGCCCGGATCGCCCTGCTCCTTGAGGAGCATTTCCAGTCTCCCCAGGATATCGAATGGTGTATCGACGGCCAGGGTCAAATCTTTATTCTCCAAAGCCGTCCTTTGAAACAGATGGCAGCGCCTCGGGAGGCTCCGGCCGTGTCATCCCCCATCGACCATCCCTTGCTGCTCAGGGGCGGGGAGGTGGCCAGCCCCGGGGTGGCCTCCGGGCCGGTTTACCTGGTGAAAAACAACCTGGACCTCCTCCAGTTCCCGGAAGGCGCGGTGCTGGTGACTTCGCTGCCCCATCCCGGGTGGGCCCCCCTGCTGCCCCGGGCTGCCGCGGTGGTCACCGACCGGGGCGGCGTCACCGGGCACTTGGCCAACGTGGCCCGGGAATTTTCCATTCCCGCGCTCTTCAATACCGGGGACGCCACCCTCCAACTGTCGCCCGGAACATTGATAACCGTGGACGCAGACGGCCACGCCGTCTATCAGGGCCGGGTGGATTCCCTGCTCCAGGCGCCGCCGGTGAAAAAAGCCCTGATGCTGGGCACCCCGGTATATCACACCCTCAAAGAGGTAATGGCCTATATCACCCCGCTCAATCTTACCGACCCCCAAGCCGCGGACTTCAAGCCCCAAGGCTGCCGGACTCTCCACGATATTACCCGCTTTTCCCATGAAGTGTCGGTGAAAGAGATGTTCTCCCTTGATAAAGCCAAGGCCTGGAGCAAATATTTCATCAAACGCCTGAAGAGCAACGTGCCCCTGCAATGGTGGGTCCTCAACCTGGAAGACGGTTTTAAAGAAGATGTCCCCGGCAAAGAGGTGGACCTGGCCAACATCGCCTCCATCCCTATGCTGGCGCTGTGGGAGGGAATCACCACGGTTCCCTGGGAAGGGCCGCCGCCGGTGGACACCAAGGGGTTTCTTTCCATCGTCATGGGCGCGGCCACGGACCCCAACCTGGAGACCGCGGGGGGAACCATTTACGGCAACCAGAATTACTTCATGATCTCCAAGGAATTTTGCAATCTCACCTCCCGTCTGGGTTTTCATTTTTCCACGGTGGAGACCCTGGTGGGGGAACAATCTTTTGAGAATTACATCCGTTTCACCTTCAAGGGCGGCGCCGCGGACTACCCCCGCCGGGTGCTCCGGGCCAAGTTCGTGGGGGAAATCCTGGAGCGCTACCATTTCCAGGTTGATGTCCAGGAAGATTCCCTCTTTGCCAGGCTGGAGGGGGAACCCGGTGATTACATGCTCTCCCGTCTGCGCATCCTGGGCTATATCACCATCCACACCCGCCAGATCGACATGGTGATGCTGAATGACGCGGACGTCCAGTATTACCGGGACAAGATCATTAAGGATGTTGATACCTCCATCCTGCCCCTGTCCCAGCCTCCGTCTTCTTGACGCTAGGGTTTTGACCCGAAGCCGACAAAAAGTCTCCTGAAATTTATCTCACTCAAAGCCGCAAAGACGCCAAGAATCAAGGAATTATTATAAATAACTCTTGCGCCTTGGCGTCTTTGCGTGAGATCTGAACCCTTAATCAGGCATCTCCCTTGAAAAAAAATCTGGCTGTATTGATTTTTCAAATCCCGTGCCTACTTTTATGTCAAGACGCCTAAATCCATTCCTGAAATCATAGATACAAGGAGAGATAACAATGTCTTGTGTAGAAAAAGTCAAAGCCGGCTACCGGGTGGACGGTTTGGACCTGATCCGGGCCAATTGCGGCTGCGGCGGCCTCACGGGCCCCGGAGGCTCGGGAACGGGCGATTGTTGTTTTACCTTCTCCCAGGTTAAAAGCGAGGGTGAGAAAGTCACGTATTTCGGCAAAAAAACCTCCCCCAGCACCACCAACAACTAGGAGTGGGGTTACCGGGTCAAGAAAGGCAACCATGAAG
>DYJG01000509.1 GCA_020723225.1 Desulfobacca acetoxidans
ACAAGGTGCGGGTCTTCGTGCTCTCCGCGGTCCTGGCGTCCGTGGCCGGGAGCTTGTATGCCCACTATTTCGGCTATGTCAATCCTGACGGCTTCAGCATCTTCAAATCCCTGGACCTGGTCATCATGGTGGTGGTGGGGGGCCTGGGCTCCATCTGGGGCACGCTGTTCGGGGTGGCCCTGATCACCATTCTGCCCCACTTCCTGGAATTCTTCGAGACCTATATGGACATCATCCACGGCCTGATCCTGGTGGTGATCCTGCTCTTCCTGCCCCAGGGGTTCATCACCGGCCTGGCGGACCTGGTTAAAATCCGCCTGGCCCGGCGGCGGCTGGCCGCGGGGGGAGATGGAGGGATAGATGGGGGGGCCGGAGTGCGGTAGATTTTTATTTGTACCAAATGATAATAGTTTTGCATATAGTAGCACTAAATGCTAAAGTACCGTCATATGGTACACAGACGTTTTTGGCTAGAGCAAATAAGCGGGGCTTGGCAACAGCGGTCCGTGGTGTTGCTGGCCGGGGTTAGGCGGGTGGGAAAGACGTATCTTTGCCAAAGCCTGCCGGGAATCGAGTACTTCGACTGCGAGCTGCCCCGGGTAAGACGCCAGATGGAAGATCCGCAATCCTTCCTGGCCGGATTGCGAAACCGTACCGTGGTCTTGGACGAAATCCAACGCCTGGCCAATCCATCAGAACTATTGAAAATTGCTGCCGATTACTTTCCTGATGTGAAAGTGTTGGCCACCGGTTCTTCCACTTTAGGGACGACGGCCAAATTTCGAGACACCTTAACCGGCCGCAAAGCCGAAGTCTGGTTGACGCCGATGATCTTTGCCGATCTGGAGGATTTTCAGAATACCGGTCTTGAGCATCGTTTTCTGCAAGGCGGCCTGCCTCCCTTTTTCCTGGCGTCAGGAATTCCGGAACGGGATTTTCAAGAGTGGTTGGACTCTTATTGGGCCAAGGATATTCAAGAGCTCTTTCGCTTGGAAAGACGGCAGGCTTTTTTGAGATTTATCGAATTGTTACTGTTGAGAAGCGGCGGTATTTTCGAAGCCAGCAGCTTTGCCCGTCCTTGCGAAGTGAGTCGATCAACTATTTCTAATTATCTACAGGTCTTGGAGGCCACATTCCTGGCACAGGTGGTTCGGCCCTTCAGTTCCCACCGTCCAACCGAGATTGTGGCGGCCCCCAAGGTTTATGCCTTCGATACCGGCTTTATCTGCTACTATCGGGGGTGGGAATCCTTGCGGCAGGAGGATTATGGTCTTCTCTGGGAGCATCTGGTGTTGAATGAAATCCAGGCCCACCGGCAACCCCGGCCAGTCTCTTATTGGCGGGATAAACGTGGGCATGAAGTGGATTTTATCCTCCGGAGGAAGCCGGAGGCGCCCACCGCCATCGAGTGCAAATGGACGGCCGCGGATTTTGATCCGACCAATCTGAAGGCATTTAGAAAACAATATCCCCAGGGAGAAAATTTGGTGGTCGCGCATGATGTTGATCGCGCTTATGATCGAGAGTTCCAGGGTGTAAAAGTCAAGTTTGTGGGCTTAGCAGAGCTGACGCACTCCTGTAGTTGATTAACAGCAGCAACTATGCTCAATAAATGAGCATAGTTGAGAACCTGGGCCACCAATATATGGCCATTCAAATCTATTTTTATGAAGCAAGATCTACCTCTTCTGCAAATATCCAACCTCAGCAAGCATTTCGGGGGCCTGCCGGCCCTTTCGGAGGTCAGCTTCCGCGCGGGGCGGGGCCAGGTCACCGCGCTCATCGGCCCCAACGGCGCGGGCAAGACCACCCTGATCAATTGTCTCTCCGGGGTTCTCCGGCCGGATGGAGGAGAAATCCTTTTTGAAGGGGTAAACATCGCCGGGCTGGCGGCCAATAAGGTGGCCCACCTGGGCATTTCCCGCACTTTCCAGAACCTGCGCCTCTTCCCCCGGCTGTCGGTGTTGGATAACGTGCTCTGCGGCCTCACCATCCAGGCCGGGGACTCCTTCCTGGAGGCCCTGCTGAGGCTGCCGGGCCTGCGCAACCGGGAGCGCCGCCTGAAGCTCACGGCTCTCGAGGCCCTGGACACCTTCGGCCTGGCGGACAAGGCGGCCATGCCCGCGGGCGCCCTTCCCTACGGGGACAAGAAAAGGGTGGAGATGGCCCGGGCCTTTGTGTCCCAGCCGGTGCTCACCCTGCTGGATGAACCGGTGGCGGGCCTCAATCCCGAGGAGACCGCCCAGATCGCCGGACTCATCCGGCAGATGCGGCTTTACGGCAAGACCATGATCCTGGTGGAGCACGACATGGAGATGGTCATGGGCGTGTCGGACCGGGTGGTGGTCCTGGACGGCGGCTGCCGCATCGCCGCGGGCACGCCTTCGGAAGTGCGGGTCAATCCCCTGGTCCTGGAGGCCTACCTGGGCCGGATGAGCGCCATCGCATAATTGCGAGTGGGATAAAAATCACAAGAGACTTTCTATGCCCCAAAGACT